>NZ_JBSSAH010000011.1:0-68707 GCF_054058415.1 Thermostichus sp. MS-CIW-38
CAATTTCTGCAAATGCTGGCAGTCAAGGCTGAAAGAGCTGGGCTGAGGGCGATTGCAGTGAATCCCAACGGCAGCAGTCAAAACTGCTCTCGGTGCGGTCAAAGAGTACCGAAAGCGATTCAAGACAGATGGCATTCTTGTTCCCATTGTGGGCTAGAACTAGGGCGCGACCACCATGCGGCCATCAACATCAAGCACAGGGCGGTGGGGCATCCCGTTCTTTTCGCGTCAGCGGGACGTAGTCCTTGAAGCCCGCACTCTCTCGCTTTGGCGGCGCGGAGCGCTTTGCGTCAGCATGAGTGTGGGAGTATGTCACGCTGAAGAAATCTACAGGGATCCAGTTGGGGACATGTCGAATCCTGCTGCTGTCCAGGACTTGTCTGCCAGCCTGAAGATCGGCCAGGTGGCTCTAGCAGCCGGCTTGCCTGTACGCACGGTGCGCTACTACGAATCGATAGGCCTGCTGAAGCCAACGGTGGAACGGGCGGAGTCCAGCTATCGGCTGTTCGACCCTTCGGTTTTGGTTCGCCTGGCTTTTATCCGCCGCTGCCAGAGCCTGGGCCTGAGCTTAGAAGAAATCCGCCACATCCTGGACATCCACGACCGAGGGGAGCAGCCTTGTCCAGAAATTCGCCAGCATCTGCAAGGCAAGCTGCAGGAGATTGAACAGCGAATTGCCGATCTGCAAGCGCTGAAAAGCCAAATTCAAGGTCTCCTCTCCGATTGGCAGATCCCCCCTGCGGCTGCTGATGAAAAAGAGGTGATCTGCCCGATTTTGCAAAAACCAGGGGCCAGGGGCGGCAAGGGCAACAGCCGTTACTCCACCGTTACCGACTTAGCCAAGTTGCGCGGCTGATCCACATCGGCTCCGCGGCGCAAAGCCATGGCGTAGGCGAACAACTGCAGGGGGATCACGTTCAGAACCGCCGACAACAGGGGTGTCGTGCTGGGCACCTCGATGATGTGGTCGGCTTTCTCCCGCACCTGGGTGTCTTCGGGGTTGATGAGGGCGATCACCCGTCCCCCCCGCGCCCGCACCTGTTCGATGTTGGAGAGCATTTTTTCGTAGACGGGATCCCGGGTGGCAATGCACACCACCGGCACCCGCTCGTCGATGAGGGCGATAGGGCCATGCTTCATCTCCCCTGCCGGGTAGCCTTCGGCGTGGATATAGCTCACCTCTTTCATCTTCAAAGCTCCTTCCAAGGCAATCGGGGCGTTAACCCAGCGGCCCAGATAGAGCATGTTGGCAACATGATGGTACTGCTCCGCCAGTTGGTCGTAGAGGGCGGCGTCCTTCAGCATCAGGCTGATCTTGCCCGGCAGCTCAATCAAGGCTTGCAGGTGGGCTTGGATCTGGGCCGGGCTGAGGATCCCTTTGGCTTGGGCCAGTTGCAGGGCCAGCAAATACCCCGCCACCAACATGCCAGTAAACACTTTGGTGGAAGCCACGGCAATCTCCGGACCGGCATGGATGTAGAGAACCCCGGCATCCGCCAGACGGCTGGCCTGGGATCCGATGGCGTTGACAATCGCCAGAGTCGGGATCCCTTGGGTGCGGGCCTCGCTCATGGCTGCCAGCGTATCGACGGTTTCTCCCGACTGGGTTAGAGCCAGCAACAGGTGGTTGGGGCGCAACACCGGCTGGCGGTAGCGAAACTCAGAGGCATAGTCCACCTCCACGGGGGTACGGGCCAAGCTCTCGATGAAGTACTTGAGCACCCAGCAGGCGTGCCAGGCAGTACCACAGGCTACGGCGTGGATGTGCTCAATGTGGGCCAGTTGTGCTTCAGAAAGCGTTAGCCCCTCCAGTGTCACCCGGCCCTGTTCCAGATCCACCCGCCCCCGTAGCGTATCGGTGGTGGTGCGGGGCTGCTCAAAGATCTCCTTTTGCATGAAGTGCTTGTAGCCTCCCTTGGCGGCTGAGACGGGATCCCAGGCCACGGTGATGCTGGATTTGCGCAGCTCCTCGCCGGTAATGCGCAAGTAGCGCACTTGAGACTCCGTGAGAACCGCCATTTCCCCATCCTCCAAGAACACCACCTTGCGGGTATGGCGGACAATGGCAGGCAGATCGGAGGCGACGAAGTTTTCTCCTTCTCCCTCTCCCACCACCACGGCTCCGGCATTGCCCAAACGGGCTGCGATCAGCCGATCCGGCGCCTCCCGATCCAGAGCCACTACGGCGTTTCCTCCCCGCAGTTGCCCCATGACCTGGCCAAAGGCCGCCTCAAAGGAGCCCAGCTCTTCTGTATAGAGGCCGAGCAGTTGGGCGATCACTTCCGTATCGGTTTGGGAGCGAAATGGGATCCCCCGCTCCAAGAGGCGCTCCTTCAGCTCCAGGTAGTTTTCCACAATGCCGTTTTGGATCACCACAATGCGCCCGCGCTCGTCGCACTGGGGGTGAGCATTTTCTTCGGTCACGCCGCCGTGGGTGGCCCAGCGGGTATGTCCGATCCCTACCTTGGCGGTGGGCATGTTGGCGGTGAGCTTCACCAGCAGGTTGTGCAGCTTGCCGGTGGCGCGGACAACTCTCAATCCTTCTTCGGGATCCACTGTGGCAATGCCGGCAGAATCATAGCCCCGATACTCCAAGGTGCGCAGGCCCTCCAACAGGATGGGGGCAGCCCACTGAAAACCCACGTAGCCGACAATGCCACACATTCCTCACACCTCAACCTCAGTCGCGCCAGCGTTGCGTAGCAATACAGGCAACACCTTATCCGCAAAGCCTACCCCAGGTTGGGGATCCCTTCAACGGCTTTGGCCGCCGTTGTTACCTCAGCGGGTCATCTCAGGGATCCCAGACTCCCGCTAGAGAGAGGGGAAAGGCAGCCAACTTATGGGGAAGTCTGCGGCTGCCATCCTTGGGATCCAGGGGCAACTCCCTGGGCAAAAGAGACGGGCGCAAAATTGAACTGATAACCTTCGGCCACCGCGGGCTGGATCCCATCTTCCCCAGGGACGCTGGAGACCAAGTTGCTCAGCCCCAATACCAACTCTCGAATGCCGCGGCGAAACTGGGGATCCCCGGTCAGCTCGTCGATGTCGGCGGTGATCTTTTGCATGTTTTGAAAGGTGATGCGCGCCGAATCGAGGGTTTGGCGCAGAGTAGCTAAAGTGCCCGGATCGTTGAGGCTGGCGGCAATCTGCCGCAGATCTTCGGTAGCTTGGGCCACGTTCTCCGCAGCCGCTCGCACCTCGGCCAGGATCTGGCGCACATCGGCCTGGAGTTGTGGATCGGTAACCAGCGGGCGCACCGCGCTCGACATGGCCTGGAGATCGGCGCTCACCTGCTGGATGTTCTCCAGAGCGGCGTTAAGGGAAGTGCGGTTTTGATCCACCAGGGCGGTGAATTGATCGGCAGCCGCTTGCAAACTGCGGGCAGTTCCCCCCACAGCTCCAGCCGCGTCTTGGATGGCCGTGGCAGCGGTCGTGAATTGCAACAAGTCCAGATCTTCGGTGCGCAGGGCAGCTACTCGCTCTTCCACGGTTTCTGAGAGATCGGCCACGCTATTGGCGACGCGGGTGAGACCTTCTAGGGTGGCGTTAAGGGTGTCGAAGAGCTCATCGTCGTTGATCCGTGTGAGCAACTGATCCAGCCGGATCAATAACTGGCCAAAATCCACTCCAGGTTTGCCCTCCACCACATCCCCATCGCAGATGATTTGACTGCTGTCGCAATCCGCTGCCAGAGGGGATCCCGTTGCCGCCTGACCCCTCCCCTGGGGCAGGATGTCCATCACCGTTTCCCCCACCAACCCCGTCTGTTTGGTTACAAACAGGGCGTTGCGGGGAATAGCCAAAGGCTGGTCAATGGCCACCTGCACCTCCACTTGATTGGGTTGAGGCGTGATACGCTCCACCCGACCTACGGTTACCCCCCGCAGCCGCACGCTGGATCCCTCGGCCAGCCCGGCCACGTTGGTATAGGTGACGGTAAATTGAAAGCCGCGACTGCCGAAGCGCAGGTTGTAGATCCACAAAAACAGGCCGGCAAAGCCCAGCGCCCCCGCCAGGATCAACAGGCCCACTGCCCCTTCTCGCACTGCTCGCGAACGCATCACACCTGCCCCGCCACTTGAATTGGCCCTTCTACGCTACCGCTGAAAAACTGCCGCACAAAGGGGTTATCGCACGTTTCGATCTGCTGCACGGATCCCTCCCACTGCACCCGCCCCTGAGCCAACAGGACAATGCGGTCGGTGGCGCGGTAAATGGTGCTGTGCTGGTGGGTCACCACAATGTAGCTCTCACAGGCTTTTTTCACCTGCTGCAGCTCCCGGATGAGATCTTCAATCACCGTCGAAGCAATGGGATCTAAACCCGCAGTGGGCTCGTCGTACAGCAGCAATTGGGGCTCATCCTGGGGCAGAGAAGGATCCTCCATAATGGCGCGGGCGAAGCTGGCCCGTTTGCGCATCCCCCCCGAGAGTTCTTCTGGCAGGTTGTGCTCTTTGCCCGCCAGTCCCACCGCCTCCAGCTTGGCGGCCACCAATTCCTGAATACGGGAGCGGGGCAACTGCGAGTGCTCGTAGAGCAAAAACCCCACGTTTTCTTCCACCGTCAGGGAGTCGAAGAGGGCGGCCTGCTGAAACACCATCCCTACTCGCAAAGGGGGAGTTGCATGATGGGCTTGAATCTCCGGGAGCGGGATCCCGCACCAGAGCACTTCTCCAGCGTCTGGCTCCGTTAGGCCGGCGATGATGCGCAGCAGCGTCGATTTCCCGGTGCCCGAAGGCCCCACCAGGCCCAGGGCCTCACCCCGGTACACCTTCAGATCCACGTGGTCAAGCACCACCGTCGAGCCGAAGCGCTTGGAAACTTGGCGCAGCTCCACCAAGGGGGCAGTGCTCTGCACTGCTGGCATGCTCAGAACCTCCGCCCTCGCCAAAGGCTGGAGCCTATTTTCCGCGGCCTGCTGCTCCTTTGGGCTGTCTATGCTGCTTCTGAAGCACTTGACCAATGATTTCAAGCAAAACTGGGGGCTCAGGATGCTTCCCTCCTTGAGTCGGCTTCACTGCTAGTTTAGGAGTCGGCAGGGGCCAAGGCAATGAAGCACCCACAGCCCTATCAAGGCAGATCAGGGATCCCTGGCGATAGGCCCAAGCCGTACCTGATACATTCACGCTGAACTCTCCTGAACATGGTTCAGGAAAGAAGCGATCGCATCCTGCCTATCTCTGTTCGCGTCAGCGGGACGGAGTCCAAACAGGAAGGCGGTATCCCGCAAAGCCCTGAGGAATACCCCCCGAGCGCTTTCCCCCTTCACTTCCCGGCAACCGTTGCGGTGGACTCAAGGATCAGGGGGAAACTTGGTCTACTATATCCCTCTCAATGACTTTTGCCAAACCGCCTAAAGCTCAGTAAATTCAGCAAAGTTCAGGGTTTTGGGGGTTAGAGGCATGCTCTCCTCTCCATTCTCTCTGCTCTGGGGCTCAGGGGCGAGGTCTTCCTCAAGGGCAGCCACCCAACCGGAGGGGACGATTTCCATCTCGTCTGTAACCCCTGCTCTTTTCTCTTCCCTCTTCTCTCCGTCAGCCAGCTCCGGCTGTTCATCCTGCTCCGAATTGAGTTTCACGCGCCGCGAGAAACCCCAGACAAATAGGGGGATCACAGCCACCACCATCCCCCACTCCGGGATCTCGATTTGGGGGAAAAACACCTCCAACAACATGGTGCTCCCCACCAAGGCGATGATGGCAAAAGCGGCGTCTTCCAGGTGAGAGAACTCGTCCAACCAACGCAAAAACAGAGAAGCCATGTAGCGCATCAGGGTAATGCCGAGAATGCCGCCGAGGATGATTACCCAAGCCTTGCGGGAGACGCCCACCGAAGCGGCGATGCTGTCGAAAGAAAACACCAGATCGGTAAGCTCCACCATCACCAGGGTCTGCCAAAAGTTGGCGTGGCGGGTGATGTCCTGTTCTTGGCCTTCCTTCTCCCCCCGAAAATGCTGCCAGGCCAGCCAGAGCAGGTAGCAGGCTCCCAAGAATTGGGCGGGTGGATACTCCACCAACCAAACTGCCGCGAAGACAATGGCAATGCGAAAGCTGTAAGCGCCGATGATGCCCCAGCGCAAGGCCCGATTTTGTTGCTGAGGGGTGGGCAGATGCTTCACCAGAGCTGCTAGGGCAACGGCGTTGTCCGCAGAGAGGGCGGCCTCCAAAAACACCAAAGCCACTACCAAGAAAATATCTGTCCAGGTGAAGGACTGAGTCATCCCTTGCGCCAGGATCAAGGTTGCCCCCATCGCATCTGTTGCATTTTTGACAAGTGTTGCATCAATTAGCATATTCGCGCGTTTTGTCCGCCCCAGTCAGTCCAACACAGCAGTTAACCAGCGTAGGAACCCTCCCCATCTTCGGATAAAGGTACCCCAGAAAAAGGCATGAACCCAGTTAGGTGACCAGAGGCAACACCCTCAAACTCCCGAAGGATGGGAAAGAGAAAGCCCAAGCCTAAACTATGGCCTGAGTATAGCCTGTTTGGCTCAGGATCCATTTACAGTTCTTAACCTTCTGAAATCTGGCCATCCTCTGTTGGATCTCCAGTGGGGCCGGATGAGCTCAGTCGAGCCGCCAGCCGTTGTCCACAGCGCAGGATCTGGCCTGCTAGAATGGCCGCCCCGAAACCGTTATCGATGTTCAGCACTCCCACCCCCGCTGCGCAGGAGTTGAGCATCGTGAGCAGGGCAGCCAAGCCCTGGAAGCTGGCCCCGTAGCCAATGCTGGTGGGCACAGCGATCACCGGACAATCCGCCAGACCCGCCACCACGCTGGCCAAGGCCCCCTCCATGCCCGCCACCACGATCAGCACGTCCGCTTGCAGGGCCGCCCGGTTGTGCAGCAGCCGATGGATCCCGGCCACCCCCACATCCCAGAGGCGCTTCACCTGAAACCCAGAAAGCTCGAGCGTGAGGGCGGCTTCTTCTGCCACCGGTAAGTCGGCAGTGCCGGCGGAGATCACGCTGACCTGTCCAGGATGGCTGACCACCTGCTGGGACGGGATCCAACACAAGCGGGCCAACTCGGAATACTGGGCCTGGGGCAAGCGGCTGCGGATCTCGGCATACACCTGGGCTTCGATGCGGGTGGCCAAGGCCAGGGATCCCCGCTGGTGGAGTTGCTCCAGGATCTGGGCAATCTGATCTGGGGTCTTGCCCGGCCCCCACACGGCTTCGGGAAAGCCCGTGCGCAAGGGACGGTGGTGATCTACATGGGCGAAGTCTCCCACCGGCTCGAAGGGCAGAAAGCGATAGGCCTGCAGAGCTTGCTCTGGGGTGAGCTTTCCTTGGGCCACCGCCCGAAACAGATCCTGCAGCGCTGTCGTAGAGGGGGGGGTCATGGAGGATGAGTTAATCTGCAACACTCGGCTTGGATCTTGCCTGGATCTACTGGGCCAAAGACCCGCGCGGGAAAAACAACACCGGATGCCAACTTTGCCGCAAAATCTCGCCGGTGAGGCTGCGAACCGACCACTCCCAGAAGCTGCCCACGTGGGGGGAGGCAGTGGCGATGGCCGTCATGTCTTCATCGGCAGCAGTAGTCAGGATCTCTTTGAGAGGGGATCCCACCCGCACCAGGGTGCGCAGCTGTACGGGCTTCACCTGCTCGCTCAGGGGTTCAAGCACCTGGGCCAGGTCAGCCTCGGCTTTGCGTTGGAGCACCTCCACCGGAGTTCCTTGGTTGCGGCGGGCGCTGGGATCCACCACGTAGAGCAGGGTAAGCGTCTGACACTGGGAAGTACCGGGCAGCAGGTGGCCGAGATGGTTCAGCAACTGCTGACGCGGCTGCTCAAAGTCAAAGGGCACCAAGAGGCAGCGAAACAGGTGGCGGCTGCGCAAGCGCAATTCTTCCAGGGTAAAGGTAGCCAGCAGTTGGGGGCGCATCACCAGCAGGGGGATTTTCAGCTTCGGCAACAGCGTCATGGTGGTGCTGCCGAACAATTTTTCGGCGAGCAGATTGTGGGTGCCCATGCCTGTGATTAACAGATCGCAGCCGTAGGCTTGGATCCCTTTTAAGATCGCCTCTGCCGGCTTGCCCACCTGCACCAGAGCCTCGACTTCCAACCCTGCTGGGATCGGGTTCAGCAGCTTCTGCAACTGGGTCTGCTCTGCCTGGACTTCGGGGGTAATGTCTTCGGGAATGCCGATGTCGTCCTCCTGCCAATCCATGCTGCGGACGAAGGTGACGCGCTCAATGCCGTTGCTGTGCAGATCTTCCAAACACTTGCCAAAACGCTGCAGGCCATCTCGGCGGTCGGTGGCAATTAACACGTTTTTAAACATATCGTTTTGAGCATTAGGAGAGAGGGTAGCCGGCTCAAGAGCAACGCTTTGGCCCGCAGCGATCCTAAGCTAACACCTTGCGGGGTTGTTCCCAAGGCAGCAGCTCCGGATCCCTCTTCGGCATCGATTGCTCACCGGTTGGGATCCGCCAGGTTGCGAAACTGGGTGTACTGGCTTTCGAACAGCAGGCGCACGGTACCGGTGGGGCCGTTGCGATGTTTGGCAATGATGACCTCGGCAATGCCGCGATCGCTGGTGTTGGGATCGTAGTATTCCGGGCGATAGATCATCATCACCAGATCGGCATCCTGCTCGATGCTGTTGTGAACTAGCAGACCGTTGGCCACGAAGTTGTGGTGGCGGGGCATTTCGACGTCGTAAACCGGCTGAGGCTCCCCCGGCTCGCTGATGAGCACCACCGGATCCCAGATCAGCCCCTCCTGCACCACCACCGCCACCTCTTCCTCCAATTGCAGCTCGTCGAGGGTTTTCCAGCCGTCTGGGGTCAAGAAGGGATGGTTGCCGGTGGCGCGAATGGAAAAGTTGAGGCGGGTCTTCAGAACACAGGTGGGCTGCCGACCACTGCAAAACACTTTCACAGGCTGTTGGGGCACCAAGCGCCCGCGCCCGTTCAAGCTGAGCAGGCGGGGCAATTCCGCCACAGCCGGTAGGGCCGCCAGTTGATCCAGCCGCCAGATCTTGCCGCGATCCACATCCATCACCTGCGTATCCCCGGCCAGACAGCCCGATTCCCGCAGATCCGCCAGCTGTGGACGTTTGTCGGAGCGAGACTCAACAGCTCGACTGAGCTGAGAAAGCACCAGCACCGGCACCATCAGCTCTTTGGCCATGGCCTTGAGGCCACGGGTAATGCGCGACAGCTCCTGCACCCGGTTGTCAGCAGCGGATCCCTGCATCAGTTGTAGGTAGTCGATCAACACCATCCCCAACGTTCCCCCCTGTTCCGCCTGCAAACGCCGCGCTTTGGAGCGAATTTCGGTAACGGTACAGTCGGGGGTATCGTCGATGAACAGGGGCAATTGCGATAAAAAACCAATGGCTTGTCCCAGGCGCTGCCACTCGTGTTCGCTGATGCGCCCAGAACGCAGACGGCTGCTGTCGATGCGGGCTTCGCTGGCCAAAAGCCGCTGCACCAGTTGCTCCCTCGACATTTCCAGGCTAAAGATGGCGACCGGCTGCTTGGCATAGGCAGCCACATTTTGGGCAATGTTGAGGGCAAGACTGGTTTTCCCCATCGAGGGACGACCGGCCAGGATCAACAAGTCGGATCGCTGCAAGCCCTGAGTCAGGTTATCCAGGTCGATGAATTTGGTCGGGATCCCAGGGAGCTGAGCCCCACTCTGGAACTTCTCTTCCAAATCCGAGAAGATATTGACCAAAACCTCAGAGGCCGGGATGAGGCTACGCTGCACCCGCTCTTGGGTGAGTCGAAACACCTCCTGCTCGGCTTGATCCATCACCTGAGATAGGGGTTGGCTGGTATCGTAGGCCAAACGAGCCAAGGTATTGCTCACCTGGATCAACTGGCGGCGCATGTATTTATCCATCACCAGGCGAGCATACTGGTCGATGTTGACGCTGCTGACGGTTTGCTCCAGCAGACGACGGATCGCCCCTGTTCCCCCCACCCGCTCCAGAAGATGATGATCCGCCAACCAGGCAGACACAGTCATCAGGTCAGTGGGTTGGCCTTGGCTGTGCAGTTGGAGAGCAGCCCGGTAAATCTCTTGGTGGGCAGAGATGTAAAACATCTCTGGTCGCAGAAACTCCGCGACCCGCACCAAAGCATCCGGATCGAGGAGAATGCCCCCCAGGATTTCCTCCTCGGCTTCAATGTTTTGAGGAGGAAGCCGATCCCCACCCGTTAAGTCGTAATCGCTGATCACCGCAAGCCAGGATAGGAAAATCAACCCAGCCCTAGGGCAACCGGCCTCTCAGCCAAGCAGGCCCACTCAGCAGGTAGGCCAAGCTACAGGCTGAGCATACCCGCTTGTTGCCTAAGGCAAAAACCCTACTCACCCCGGGATCCCTCACGGGAACTCAGGGATCCTCGAAGGTGAGTCCTCATTCGGGAGTAACCTGAATGCGCAGCGTAGCGGTAACTTCGGGGTGTAGCTTCACCTGCACGGGATAAACCCCGGTTTTTTTGATTTCCTCGTTGAGGAGAATGTTGCGGCGGTCGATATCCAGGCCGCTGGTAGCCAGCACCACCTCGGCAATATCGCTGGTGGTAACCTGCCCGAATAGGAGATCGTGTTCTCCCACTTTCTTACGGATGACGAAGCGACCAATGGTCTCCAGAGCGGTCTTGTAGTTTTCCGCCCGTTGTTTTTCTGCCAGTTTACGAGCCGCTTCCTGCTCCAGACGCATCTGCTGCTCTTTCAATATGCCAGGGGTAACCCGCACCGCCATCTGCCGTGGGAAGAGGTAGTTGCGAGCATAGCCGGGCTTGACGTTGACAATCTCTCCGGGCTTGCCCAGCCCTGGGATCGCCTGGCGCAGCACAACCTGCATGTTACGTTTCGACATTGGGAAGACACTTCTTTTCTCGACAGCCCTCCATTCTAGAGGCTCAGCAGGTTCATCGTCAGCCCAGAGTGCCATAGCCACCAGCCCGTCGGCATAGGGGATCCCTTCTCAGCTAGAAATCGCAGGAGCCCCGCACTGTACCCGTAGGGTCAGTGCCGGGAGGAATGCGCTTTGATGAAGTACAATGAACTTATGAGCCAAGTCCTGACCATATCCTGTAAGCTCAAGGCGTTCCCGTCACAAGCCGCCAAATTGGACGCGACGATGGATGTCTTTGTGCAGGCATTGAACTGGGTCAACCAGAACACGCCGGAGAAGATCGTCAACGCGGTTAAACTGCAATCCCTTTGCTACTACGAGATTCGAGCCCGGTTCGGCTTGTCCAGTAACTTGGCTCAACAGGTGTGCAGACGGGTGGCAGGCGCTCGCAAAGTGGCGAGACAGCGCAACCGTCCGGTTAAAGAGTTCAAGCGTAGGTTCGTTACCTACGATGCACGTATCTTCTCATTTCGCGAGAAAGACTGGTCGGTGTCGCTGACCACGGTGGAAGGGCGAGAGCGCTTTGAACTAGCCATTGGCAACTACCAGCGTGGGATGCTGGCTGGCTCTAACCCCAAATCGGCCACCCTAGTCCAGCGGAAGGACGGCTCCTACTCCATCCAGATTTGCGTAGAGAAAAACCCGCCCAAGCAACAAGATACGGACAGGGTGATCGGGGTGGACTTGGGCAGGACGGATATCGCCCATACGTCAGAGGGGGACAATTGGAATGGACAGCAGTTGAACCGAATCCGAGACCACTACTCCAAGCTGAGGGCGGCACTCCAACGCAAAGCCAGTAAGGGCACCCGCAGTTCGCGGCGCAGATGCAGAGAACTGTTGCAACGGCTGTCTGGCAAGGAGAGACGCTTTCAGGCGTGGGTCAATCATCGCATCTCCAAAGCTATTGTCTCTAGGGCAAAGGCGACAAACAGCGCTATTGCTCTGGAAGACCTGACAGGGATCCGGGAAAGGGTCAATCAACAGCCACGCAGCAAAGCCGAGCGGCGCAGGGCCAACAGTTGGGCGTTCTACCAACTACGTCAGTTTCTGGAATACAAGGCGAGGGCTGCAGGGGTTTCTCTGATTCTTGTGCCGCCTGCTTACACGTCGCAGACCTGTCACAAGTGTTTGCACATCCATCCCGATCCTACGCAGTCCTACCGCAGTGGAAAGAAGTTCAAGTGTGGGCACTGTGGATGGGAAGGGGATGCGGATTTGAATGGTGCGAATGTGATTGCGCTCTTGGGGGCTGTCGTAAACCAGCCTAGAGGTCCGGGCTTGTTTTGTTCTCTGGTAGAGCAGAGCAGGCTCAGGGCTACTGAAAGCCCGCCCCGTACTGCGAAGCAGTCAGGGCCGGGTAGTTTACGCCGTCCTCTGGGATGAGGTGAAAGACAAGCTGAAGATGAGTGGGCTCTCCCTTTCGGGGGGACAGCAGCAGCGTCTTTGCATTGCCCGCACCTTGGCCATCCAGCCGGAGGTTATCCTGATGGATGAGCCTTGTGCCTCGTTGGATCCCATCTCCACGTTGCGCATTGAGGAGTTGCTCAAGGAACTGGGCCGTCGCTACACGATCATTATCGTTACCCACAACATGCAGCAGGCAGCGCGGGTCTCCGACTTTACCGCCTTCTTCAACACTGAAGTCGACGAAGAGGGGTTTCGCTACGGACGGCTGGTGGAGTTTAACCGCACTGAGAAAATCTTTAACTCTCCCGCCCATCGGGAAACGGAAGAGTACGTGAGCGGACGGTTCGGCTAATCTGCTGTTGGCGATCCCTCAATCCTGGTCAGTTGGGATCCCGCTCGCCTATTCTAATGGGCGGGAAGATCTATGCAAGGTGAGGCACCGGCGAGATGGCCAAGCGGGTGCGTCTGGATAGCTGGTTGGTGGAGCGCGGATATTTTTCCTCACGCCAGCAAGCGCAACGCTCCATTTTGGCAGGAGAAGTCTTTCTAAATGGGGTGCGGGCGGAAAAGCCTGGAACCTGGGTGAGCGGGGATCCAGCGGTGCAAGTCCAGTCTGGGCCTGCTTTTGTCTCACGGGGGGGAGAAAAGCTACAGGGGGCGCTGCAAACTTTTCCTGTTCAGGTGCAGGGTCGTATTTGTTTGGATGCGGGCATTTCCACAGGAGGTTTTACAGACTGCTTGTTGAAACGGGGAGCCCAGCGGGTCTACGGAGTGGATGTGGGCTATGGGCAACTGGCCTGGTCTTTGCGAACGGATGCGCGGGTGATCCTAAAGGAGCGGGCCAACTTGCGCCATCTGCAGCCGGAGGATCTGTACGGAAGCGAGGCACCTCCCCAGAGCTGGCCGGATTTGGCGGTGGTAGACCTGTCTTTTATTTCCCTGACTAAGGTGCTAGCTCCGCTGTGGAACCTGTTGCGTTTCCCACGGGAGGCGCTGTTGCTGGTGAAGCCCCAGTTTGAGGCGGGCCGAGACCAGGTGGGTAAAAAGGGGGTGGTACGGGATCCGGTTGTCCATGCCCGCGTGCTGGAGACGGTGATGCGCTCGGCTGTGGCCCAGGGCTGGCAGGTGCAAGGCTACACGTGGTCGCCCATCACTGGCCCTGCCGGCAATATCGAGTATTGGCTCTGGCTGGCTGAAGGAGAAGGGATCCCTCTCCCCAGCGGCAGTGCGCTACAACAGATGAGCGAGCAGGCGAGAGCGACTTTACATGCATAGATCGTCGATTTTGTCAATAAGCTAATGTGCTGGATTGAGGGAGATGAGCCAAAAAATTGAAGAATTGTTTCAGGAAGGGATTCGGCGCTATGAATCCGGGGAAGCGGCCAAGACGTTAATTCCCTCTTTTGAGTCGATCTGTAAGGGATCCCCAAAGGCGGCGGCGGCTTGGACGTGCTTGTCCCGGCTCTACCTTCTGGAGGGGCAGGCGGAAAAAGCTCTGAAGGCCGCCCAGACTGCTGTGAAGTTGGATCCGGTGGATGCCCAGCCCCGTGTGAATCTGACCCTAGCCATGCTGGAGCTGAAAAAAACCGGGGTACGCCAGCAGGTGGAGGCCATTAAGCAAATCTTGGCACGGGATCCCGAGCAGATTGAGGGCGTCAAATCCAACCTGCAAGAGGGAGGGAACCGCCGTCCTGCTTGGCCCCACTTGAGCAAGATTTACAACTGGCTCTTTGAAGAAGATTAAGTGACCCTATTCCTTGTTTTGCAACAAGACTTTAGGAAAATCTAGAGCTTTTTATTTTAATCTACAACTCTTAGCGATGTTCTCATGGAGTTGGTGCTAAACTTCTTGTACCCAATAGCAATATGGGATCCATTTATCGATAGGGGTTAGCTCTCGTCGCTTCTCTTCCCCGGCCTCAGTTGATTGATGAGATTGAACTCCGGGCTGGCGCGAGATGCTTAGCTCGGCGGTGGCTGCACTTCATTATATTGCAGTGGTGTTGCACTGCCGCTGCTTCCATAGCCACTGAATCGAGTCCCGTTTTCCAACCTCACTTTTTTGACCCCTTTGACTGCAGATGGGAGGAACTTTAAGATGAACCGTCAGACCGTTTGGGTTAAGAGCGATACCCGAAACCACCAAGGCTATTTCATTCCCCAGTGTGAGTATACTTTGGTCGAGGCCGACCAAAACGGCTGGGCGCTGATCTGTGCGGACAATGCCCGCTGCTATTATGTGGATCCCGAACAACTCTGGTTTGAGGCGGGATGAGAACTGTTGCTGCCTATTCAGGGCTGCTTGACTTCGAGGGAGTTCTGTAGAAACGCGGGCTCCCCATCATACATTCTCCCCATGCCGTTGGGCAGGGTTTTTTTCATGGGATGAGGATTGGCCCGTCATGCCTGTACACAGAACGGGCTTTAGGCTGGTACCTTGGGGCTTCTTCGACCGCAACCCGACAATCAATCTAGCGGAGCCGGCCTGATACTCGACTGGAATCTGGTTCAAGTTCAACTTTCAATACAACTTTTTTCAATACAACTTTCAATACAGAGGGTCTGGTCTGTCCCAGGCCCTTTTTGACTGCCACTTAGGGAGATTCCCAGGGTTAACCCCGCTCTCGCATGGCTTCGGCCAGCAGCCGGGCCACTTCTGGTCGAGAAAACTCCGGCGGGGGCACTTCACCGCGGCGCAGCATTTCCCGCACCTTGGTACCTGAGAGGTGAATGCGCTGGTGAGGCTGGCTGGGGCTGGTCTTGGCCGTGGCCATGGTGCCGGTGACGGTGCAATAGAAAGCATGTTCAAACTTCAAGGGAATGATGCCCAGCTCCCCCGGCTGGAACTCATCGAAAATGTGTTGGGCATCGTAGGTACCGTAGTAGTTCCCCACCCCGGCGTGATCCCGCCCCACAATGAAATGGGTACAGCCATAGTTTTTGCGAATGAGAGCATGGAAAATAGCCTCGCGGGGGCCGGCGTAGCGCATCGACGCAGGATTGATGGCCAAGATCACCCGCTCCTTGGGGTAGTACTTTTCGATCAACACCTCGTAGCAGCGCATACGCACATCGGCGGGAATGTCGTCGCTTTTGGTAGCCCCCACCAGCGGGTGCAAAAATAGCCCGTCCACAATCTCCAAGGCACATTTTTGGATGTATTCATGGGCGCGGTGGATGGGGTTGCGGGTTTGGAAGCCTACAATGGTTCTCCAGCCTCTTTCCCGAAACAGGTGCCGCGATTGGGCCGGGTCAATCTGGTAGGCCGGAAAAAGAGGGTGGGGATCCCGCTGCAGGAGGGTGACGGGGCCGGCCAAATAGACGGATCCCTGCTCGTAGAGCACCTTTACCCCTGGATGCTGCTCATCGGTGGTGCGATAAACTTGCCGGGCTTCGCGGGTTTTGTCGTAGGTAAATTTCTCCGTCAGCTCCAGTAAGCCCAGGATCTTGCCCTCGGCACTGGCCAAGGCAATCATTTGCCCCTCTTTCAGACCCGCTGCCACTTCCGAGGAGACCGGCAAGGTGACCGGCAGCGACCAAGCCAAGCCATTGGCCAGGTGCATCGTTTCCAGGACGGCCTGGTAGTCTTCCCGCCCCATAAACCCCGTCAGTGGGCTGAAGCCCCCAATGGCGATCATCTCCAGATCCGATTGGGCCCGCTCGTCGAGATAGAGGATGGGGCAATGTTCTGCTTTGGAACGCAGCTCCTGCGCCTGCTCAGGCGGGGCAATGCAGTTGATCAGGGTGCCCCCGTGGGGCGGAATGGCATCACCAGCAGGGAGAGTCGATGGAGATTGGCTCATGAGAAGGGCACTGAGAACAAAGGTTATCCAATCCAATATCCAACTATCGGATCCCAGATCCCCAGAAAGTGGGGAAGAAAGCACAGGTCGGGCTGAAAGCAGGCGGGAGCAGAACAGATGAAGACCCCATCCAGGCTCACACCCTCAGGGATCCCTTCCATCCCAGTCAATCCAGCAGATAGGGAGGCATGCTTTCATCGGTGGCCGATACGTTGTCGAAGATGGGCCGATTCATGATCTTCTTTTGCGCGTGCAGAGGCGAGGATTGGGGTTTGGGCTGAATGATGGGGGCTTGCTCTTTGGGTTTCCGTAACTCCTGGATGGTTTTGGCCCGCTCGTCCGCAACCGCTTGCAACTGCGCCAGCGCCTTTTGCAATTCGTCCCGATGGGCAGTGACTTGCTGCAATTGAGCTTGCAGGGCAGAGACTTTGTTTTGGTAGTCTTGCAAGAGTTGTTGAGCTTCGGCCAGTTGGCTTTTGAGGGCTTCCATTTCCGGCGATTCTGGGGTTGGTTCTGAGGGAGACTGAGAAGACATCGTTGTCGGCTCCTCGCCTGTGGGAGTAGACTCTGCGGAGGTGGGCTCTGAACTGGTTTTAGCACCGGCCTTGCGCCGAATTCCGCCGGAGCGGCGGGAAATTTCCCCCGACGAAGGAAAGAGGCTACGGTCAGATCCGGTCACAAGAGCACCTCGTGTTCAACCAACTGTAGCAGCCGCTGACACACCGCCGACCCAGGCCGATAGTCCATCACCGTCAAGCCGTAGTCAAAAGCAATGCGCAAATCGCTGCTATCTGGAATAGTAACGGGTGAAAGCACATCCGCAAAAATCTGTTGCGCTTGCACATACAATTGCCCGGTATGGGATCCCGACCAAATGCCCCCCGGCAGATAGCGGTCATCCAGCATTGTCAAAATGGCGCGGGCTTGGCTTAGCTGGCCTTTCAGGGCCTCAATGTAGCGCAAGGTCACTTCCGTGCAGGAGAAATCGGCGCGGTTGAGCCGTGTCGGGATCAGTACCCGCTGGGCCACCTGCAGGGCATTGGCGGTGAGAGCATTCAGTTCTCCCGGCGTATCGAGAAAGATGAAGTCGTAGTCCTGCAGCAAGGGATCCAGTTGGCGCTGCAATAGATTCTGCCCCATCTCTCCGGCAGCAGCCAGTTGGGCCGCCACTTCCGCCATGGTGCTGTGGGAGGGCGCCACATCTACCCCCTTGTCGGTGCAGTAGATCACCTCTTCCAGAGGACGTTGGTGTTGCGGGTGTAAGCTGGCCCAAACCGTTTCCGGTGCCGGCAAGGATCCGGCCCCTTCCAGGTAAAGGTTGCTGGCAGTGGCCTGGGACGTGAGATCGATGAGCAAAACTCGGTATCCCCGTTGGGCCGTCAACTGAGCCGCGTGGACGCAGAGGGTGGACTTGCCGGTGCCCCCTTTGTTGTTGGTAAAGGCCAGGATGCGCGCCATCAGCTCCCCCCGTTTTGCCAACTTGTTCCCCTTTCCGAGCAGCCCGGCCAGATCCGACAGGACAGCCGTTTAGGTGGCCCCGCAGCAGTCTATGCTATTGGGTGTAGCCTGGTGGAGGACAACCATGCGCGATGTACTGGCGATCATCTTGGGAGGTGGGCGTGGCACCCGACTTTATCCCCTGACCAAGCGCCGCGCCAAACCCGCTGTGCCCCTGGCCGGCAAATACCGCCTCATCGACATCCCGGTCAGCAACTGCATCAACTCCGACATCGAAAAAATCTACGTCCTCACCCAGTTCAACTCGGCCTCTCTGAACCGCCACATCGTCAACACCTACCGCTTGTCTCCCTTTACAGGCGGCTTTGTGGACGTTTTGGCGGCCCAACAAACCCCTGACAATCCCGATTGGTTCCAAGGCACCGCCGATGCCGTTCGCCAATACCTCTGGCTGATGGACTCCTGGAAGCCGCGGGACTTCCTCATCCTATCTGGGGATCACCTCTACCGCATGGACTACCGCCCCTTCATCCAGCATCACCGGCAGGTTGGGGCCGATGTGACGCTGGCGGTGCTCCCCTGTGAAGAAAAAGTGGCCTCGGGTTTTGGCTTGCTCAAGCTTGGCGAGAACGGTTGCATTGTGGATTTCAAGGAAAAGCCAACAGGAGATCTGCTGAAAGCCTGTCAGGTGGACACCCAAGCCCTCGGCCTCAGCCCGGAAGAAGCCAAAGCCAAGCCCTACATCGCCTCCATGGGCATCTATGTATTCAAGCGAGAAGCTCTGATCGAGATGCTCAAAGTCAAGGAGCACACCGACTTTGGCAAAGAGGTGCTGCCGGCAGCCATCGGCAAGTACCATCTGCAAGCCTACCTCTTCAAGGGTTACTGGGAAGACATCGGCACCATCGAGGCTTTTTACCGGGCCAACCTGGCACTGGTGCAGCAGCCCAACCCGCCCTTCAGCTTCTTCGACAGCGAAATGCCCATCTACACCCGCCCGCGCTTTTTGCCCCCCAACAAAATCCTCGACTCCCAGATTGTCAACTCCATGATCGCCGATGGTTGCATCATCAAAAACGCCCAAATTCGCAACTCCATCATCGGCATTCGCAGCCGCTTGGAGGCCAACACCATCATCGAAAACACCCTGGTGATGGGAGCCGATTACTACGAGTCGGTAGAAGAGCGGCAGGCCAGGCTGGAGGAAGGGATCCCACCGGTGGGCATCGGGGCCAACTCCCACATTGTCAACGCCATCGTGGATAAGAATGCCCGCATTGGGCGCAATGTCCGCATCCTCAACAAGGATCACGTCACCGAAGCGCAGCGGGAAGAGGAAGGGATCTGGATCAGCAACGGCATCGTCACCATCATCAAAGACTCGGTGATCCCGGACAACACCATCATTTGAGGGGGGAGACAGGCTGGCCCTGGCCGAGAAGGGGGCAGGATGGGGCTGACAGGCCCTTGCGCAGAAACGGCGAGGCTTTTTCTGTTAAGATGGACACCGAGAGCTTTAAAACAAAAGACTGTGAGATCGCTGGAGTGTGTTTAGTAGAACTTCGCCCATTGCCGCTTTGGAAGTTTACGATCCGCAATTGATCTGCCGCTATTACCGCTGGCGCCTGCCCCAAGTGATTGGTCGGGCGCTGGCCATTCTCTGGCCTTTCTTGTGGTTTGTCCTCTGTTTGCGCTGGGATCAACTGTGGGGACACACTGATCGCAATGTGGGACGGCGCTCGGTGCAGTTGCGAAAGCTGCTCACCGACCTGGGGCCAACGTTCATCAAGGTGGGGCAGGCCCTCTCCACCCGCCCCGATCTGGTGCGCAAAGACTACCTAGAAGAACTCACCCAACTGCAAGATCAACTGCCGCCATTTCCTTCCGAGCAAGCATTTGCCCGCATCGAGTCAGAGTTGGGCCGTCCGATTGCCGAGATCTTTGCCCAGATCTCTCCAGAGCCGGTGGCTGCTGCCAGTTTGGGCCAGGTTTACAAAGCGCAGTTGCACAGCGGCGAATGGGTGGCGGTGAAGGTGCAGCGACCCCATCTGCGAGAGCAGTTGAGCCTGGATCTGTACCTGATTCGCTGGGCCTCGACATGGCTGGGCCCCTGGCTGCCCTTAAACCTGGGCAGTACTTTGACGGCGGTGGTCGATGAGTTTGGCCGCAAGCTTTTTGAAGAGATCGACTACCTGCACGAAGGGCGAAACTGCGAGCGCTTCGCCGAATACTTCCGCGACGATCCGGATGTGTACGTGCCGCGCATCTTCTGGGCTTACAGCACCCGCCAGGTTCTGACCCTGGAGTGGATCGACGGCATCAAGCTGACGGATGTGGAGCGCATTCGAGCAGCCAACCTGGAGGTGAAACAATTGGTGCGTATCGGGGTGGTTGCTGCCCTCAAGCAATTGCTGGAATACGGCTTTTTCCACGCGGATCCCCACCCAGGTAACTTGTTTGCCCTCACCGATGGCCGTATGGCCTACATCGATTTCGGCATGATGGATCAGCTTACCGAGGAAATGAAGGAGTACTTGGTGGATGCTCTGGTTCACCTGGTGGATCGCGACTACAACGCCCTGATCGATGACTTTATTCATCTGGGCTTTTTGCAGTCGGATGTCGGCCGCCAAGAGCTGATCCCCGCCTTGGAAAAGGTGCTGGCAGACGTGCTGACCCAAGAGGTGGTCAACTTTAACTTCAAAACGGCCACAGATCAGTTCTCCGACTTGATGTACCGCTACCCCTTTCAGGTGCCCTCCCACTTTGCTCTGGTGATCCGCTCTTTGGTGACCCAAGAGGGAGTAGCCCTCAGCCTCTATCCCCAGTTCCGCATCGTCGGTGTGGCCTATCCCTATGTGGCCAAGCGCCTGCTGACGGATGAATCGCCGCGTATTCGCCAACGGCTGCTGCAAGTGTTGATCAAGGATGGTAAGTTCCGCTGGAACCGCCTGGAGAACCTGATTCAAATTGCCCGCAGCGATGGGGGATTGGATTGGTTACCCACCGCCCAAACGGGTTTGCGCTACCTGATGTCGGAAGAGGCCCGCGATCTGCGTCGCCAGTTGGTGCTTTCCCTCACAGAAGATGATCGCCTTCACTTTGAGGAGCTGCAGCGTTTGTGGCAGTTGCTCAGCCCTGAACTTTCCCCAGCTTACCTCTGGCAGGCAACGCTGAGATCCCTACCCTCGACCGGCGATCTGCAACACACGTTTGCCGAGTTGAGGGAGCAGGTGCAAGCCCATCTGGAACATCTCAGCCGCTGGCGGCTACCTCAACCTTGGTCGGATTTGCTGGCAGGAGTGGGACAGGAAAGGTAGAACGGAAGAAGATGACTCAAGTTTATTGTTATTGAGCTGGACAAAAGCGTGGCAGATCAGAAAGGTGACTTCATTGCGGGTGTAGTGACTGGCGCCCTGTTGGGAGGGATCATCGGCGGGGTGATCGGGTTTGTGCTTGCCCCTCGACTCAGCAAGGGATCCGCCGAAGGCCAACGCCGGGATCCGGATCGTCTCAACGGCACCTCGGTAGCCCCTGAACGACCGCGCCTCAGTGCTTCGGGTGAGCCCGCCATGTCCAGCGACTGGAAGAAGTGGGAAAATGAGGCAGAACGAATTGCCCAAGCCCGCCGCACTCTAGAGGCCAAGATTGCCGAGTTAAACGAGGCGATTCAGGCCATGCGCACGCAATTGCTCGTCAAGGAAACCTCTTCCAGGGCTGTTGAGGAAAAGCCTTGAGCAGGGGATCCCTGTCCATGCCAAACTAGAGGCGGCAGCGGCTTTCCTCTCTAGGTTCTGCCATCCTCTCTCGGCTGAGTTGCGATCCTGGGCCAGGTCTGCCTCTGGCGAAGGTGCTTCAGCTTAATGGATGTTGAGTTAATCGAGTTGTTTCCCTACTTTTCCCAACCATGATGCTCAGTCACTTGTTGTCTCCTCTCGCTTGGGTGGACGGCCTCTCCCTGGGGTTGGTCTACGGCACTGCCGCGTCTTTGCTGTTCCGCTCCCTTTACCAGTTCATCGTCATTTACAATGCTCTGCTGATCGTGCGGATCTTGCTGAGCTGGTTCCCGCAACTGAACTGGTCTAACCCCATCCTGTCGGTGCTCAGCCAACTCACCGATCCCTATCTCAACCTGTTCCGCGGCATCATTCCCCCCATTGGCGGCTTGGACTTTTCCCCCTGGTTGGCCTTCATTTTGCTCAGCTTTGCCATGCAGGTGGTGGGCCAGTTTGCCTAGCTGCTGTAGCACTGGATTCCTCCTGAGGGGCTCGGATCCCCTTAAGATTGGGAGTCACTTTTTCGTTGCCCACCGTGCAGATCCCCGGCGTTGCCCACTACTGGCTGCTGAATGCTCAGGTTCCCCTGTCGGTACTGAAGGAGGCGGTGCGGGGGGCTGTCCCCAACCGCGATAACCTGGTGTTGCTGGATCTGGAAATTGAAGGGGGGCAGATCCGCCAAATCCGGCTGGCAACAGGGATCCCGCCCCAGGGGATCCCCAGCGTGGATCTAAGGCGGGGCCAAGTGTGGCCGTGTTTTGTGGACATCCATACCCACCTGGACAAGGGACATGTGTGGCCGCGCACCCCCAATCCCGATGGTACCTTTGCCGGGGCGAGGCAGGCCGGCCAGGAAGATTGGGTGAAGATGAAGCAAGCCTATGACGGGGATCCGGAGCAGTTTCGGGAGGATCTCTACCGTCGCTTCAGCTTTGGTTTGCGCTGCAGCTATGCCCATGGATCCCAGGCGGTGCGCACCCATCTGGCCTGTGAGAACCCTCAAGTTATGGGGGCCAACTGGGAGGTGTTTGTCCAGTTGCGCCGAGAGTGGGCGGGCAAGCTGGAACTCCAGGCGGTCACGCTTCTGAGCTTGGATACCTTTCTCACCCCTGCAGCAGAAAAGCTGGCGGACAAGGTGGCGGAAGTGGGCGGGATCCTAGGTGGAGTGGTGGCGATGGGGCCAGAGGTGGATCGACAGTTGGATCGGGTGTTTGCCCTGGCCAAGGAGCGGGGCCTGAATCTGGACTTTCATACGGATGAGACGGATGATCCCGGATCCCTCACATTGAGACACGTAGCAGCGGCGGCCTTGCGCAACGATTTTCCCCATCAGGTGGTGTGTGGCCATTGCTGTAGCCTGGCCGTGCAACCGCCGGAGGTGGCCCACAAGACTATGGCCTTGGTCAGAGAGGCGGGAATTGCCGTGGTCAGCCTGCCCATGTGTAACCTATATTTGCAAGCCCGTAACCCCGGCCATACCCCCCGCTGGCGGGGAGTGACGCTGTTGCATGAGCTGAAGGCTTTGGGCGTGCCGGTGATGATAGCCAGCGATAATTGCCGGGATCCCTTTTATGGCTTTGGGGATCACGATGGCTTGGAGGTGTTCCGGGAGGCCACCCGCATTTTGCACCTGGATACCCCCTATGGGGATTGGCCACAGGCGATTACCACCACCCCTGCCCGCATCATGGGCTTGACCGAGCGAGGGCAAATTGGGGTGGGGCTGCCGGCAGATCTGGTGCTGTTCAAAGGACGTGGCTTTGATGAGCTGCTTTCCCGTCCCCAGCATGACCGAGTGGTGTTGCGTCAGGGGCAGGCCATCGACACGACTCTGCCGGACTACAGCGAACTGGACGACTTGATGGAGAAGGTGGGGACAGCGCTCAGCTCCGAGAAGTAGAGCGGGGTCACAGTCGTTTCAAGTTAGATTAAGACACTTCCCAATTGCTCCTCTCTCCCTTTGCCTGGAGGTGGTGGTTGTGGCAGCGGCGCGGAACGCTGGGGCGGCACCGTGGAGCATGCCTCTAACCCCCAAAACCCTGAACTTTGCTGAATTTACTGAGCTTTAGGCGGTTTGGCAAAAGTCATTGAGAGGGATATAGTAGACCAAGTTTCCCCCTGATCCTTGAGTCCACCGCAACGGTTGCCGGGAAGTGAAGGGGGAAAGCGCTCGGGGGGTATTCCTCAGGGCTTTGCGGGATACCGCCTTCCTGCTCAGAGATAGGCAGGATGCGATCGCTTCTTTCCTGAACCATGTTCAGGAGAGTTCAGCGTGAATGTATCAGCTAGTGCACAATGCTAAGGAAAAAGTTTCATTCCCGCTTAAAAATGACTATGCGGATTGTCCTCGAACTCCAGGGTGCAGAACTTTAAGGTTCGGCAGTTTTCCGCTACCGTGCGCCTCACGCTCTCCGGTAAGCCTTCCGGTATTTCCGCGTCGATTTCCAGGGTAATTTTGACAGTGGCTCCTGGCAGATTGGTCAGGTGCCGGATGACCTCGTCGGCAAGGGTTGCAACATCTCTGTTGACCCGCAGGGGATCCATTTCCACCCTGCCGTAAAATCGCCTCGGCAACGCCGGCTGGGAAACTTGATTTCCTTGATTCGTAACTGGGGAATCCTCCTCGCCGGGGCCAGGAAGAGGCGGAGTGCTGTCTGGGAAGATGCAGGGCGCCTTTGGGGAAGGAACTTGAAGGGCTTCCAATTGACGGCGGGCAACCTCTGGCTTGACCAGCAGGCTGTTGGAACCGATGCTGGGCTTGACTATGGCTGCCACTT
Organism: Thermostichus sp. MS-CIW-38; assembly: GCF_054058415.1. Taxonomy (NCBI): domain Bacteria; kingdom Bacillati; phylum Cyanobacteriota; class Cyanophyceae; order Thermostichales; family Thermostichaceae; genus Thermostichus; species Thermostichus sp. MS-CIW-38. Next base: position 24,104 of record NZ_JBSSAH010000011.1, read on the forward strand.
GCAAGCCGAGGTATTTGCCTTTGGACTCATCGAAGGCCTCTGCGTAGGCAAAGCTATCCTCCCAAGCAGTTGAGGCTACCCCGTCTTCTACAGCTCTTAGAAGAACGGATGGGTCTTTCAAGCGGGGTAGGTAGAGGTACTGGGCCAGGCATTCCCACAGTCGTTTGAGATCGATGTGATCAGCCTCGCGCCAGAGGAATCTATCCAGCGTATCCAGGCGGAGGGTGATGGCAGAGTAAGCGGTAACCAGATCCCCCTCGTGGACAGCTTTGCGGCTGGCTTGCAAAATGGGGGAATCTTGCCCCTGCAGTCGGCATTCTTTCCACTCTAGACTGCCTTGGGGATCAGGCTGGGCTGGGATCAGCAGCCATTGATAGGTTTCCCGCAGAGCAGCCTCAACAGCAGCCTCGGATTGGTGCAGCTTGGTATCGGCTTGGGCGGTTTGGAAGGCATCTAGGTTGAGGAGATCTTTGTCTTCCAGGATCCCTTTCCAAGCTAGGTATTGGGCGGTATTGTGTTCTAGGCTTTCCAGGCGGGTTTTGTCGGGCGCCAAAAACAGCAGCATGTTCCTGTAGTAGCGGGGGCCGCTGCCGCGACGCTGGAGGGCCTGCTCAGCCCAGACTCGCCCAGGGCTATCCTGGCTACCCCGGCTATGGGAATACTGAGGATGCAGGATCGCCAGCCGCACGCCTAAAGTGGGATCGTCGGGAATATCGGCAGTGGAGTCGGGGGCAACGTGAACGGCGCTGAACTCACCGCGATTTCTGTCGGCTTTGAGGCGCCGGATGATCTCTTGGCAGAGGGTGTGGGGCTCGTCCCTCAACAGTTGCTCGGCTCGCTCCTGAGCAGTGCGGTTGACGTTGGGCTGGGTGGAAATCCAGTAGCGACTGCCATCTCCGTATAGGTAAGTTGCCTGGTCGGATAGCCGCCGCAGGGCATCGCCGAAGGTGATGGGGTGTTCTCCCGGTTGCACGCAGCCCAGCTTGATGCGGCGCTCCTCAATGCCGCGGTTGGCGGCCCGCAGGGTGGGGGCGGATCCCATGTAGATGGTGCGGGCAACCCGGCGACAGGCGGAATACCGGCCCAGGTTGGGGTGATCTCGGTCGAGAGTCAGGGGCAGGGAAGTGGGGCCATCCACGTCTTTGTCGATTACCGGCAGCCAGTTGTCGTCTAGGTAGCGGGTCAGCTCTGCTTGTACCTGTTGATCGTCCATGGGGATGTGGGCGGGCAGGATCATCAGGCTGCGGTCATTTCGCTCCCAGAGGGTGTGGATGACCCTGGCCATCAGCCGTAGCACACCGCGGGTGCGTTGAAACTTGTCGAGAGTAGACCAGTCGGAGTAAAGGCGGTCAAACAGCTCTGGGTGAATGGGATAAGCAGCCTTGAGGCGGCGTTCGTAGTCACTTTCTTTGCACTCGCTGGGAAATTCCTGGCTTTGGCTGCGATAGAGATCCATGAACGCTTTCACCACGGCATCCCGCTGCACAAATAGCTCGGGATTGGTGAGGGGCTGAAACAGGCGGCGGCGGACAATTTCAAAGCTTTCTTCAGCGCTCGCGGGCCGCCAAGGGGATTCCACCCGGCCAATGGCATTTCTCAGGCGAACCAGAGCTTCTTTGCCCCGCTCCCCGCCAATTTCGATATCCGAAGAAGGAAGGCTCACCACCAGCAGTGTATCTTTTGCGTTCTTGGCCGATTCGCTCAGGGTTTGGGCAAAGGTAAACTGGGTGTCGAAACTGCCGCCGGCTAGGTCAGGGCTGTCGTGGAGTTGGCGAGCATAGGCCACCCACTCATCGATTAGGATCAGGCAAGGGGCATAGCGGTTGAACAAGACTTTAAGCGCATCGCCGGGGTTGGTGGAAGTTGCGTCGGCCTGCTGCACCCGCGCATAGCCTTCGGCACCTCCCAGTTGCCAGGCCAACTCCCCCCAAAGGGTGCGGATCAGGGGGCGGTTTTGCTGGGCGTGCTCAGGCTTGTAGGAGGGAATGCCGCTGGGCTGGAGCTTGTTCCCCACCAGGACGGCTATCCTGACGTTTTGAGGTGGTCTCTGCAGGCCGACGGCTTGGAGAAGAGACTCTGTGCCGGGTAGGGGGCCCTCACCCCTAGCCCCTCTTCCAAAGAGGTGGTAGAGGGCAAGCATGGCGTGGGTTTTGCCGCCGCCAAAGTTGGTCTGCAACTCTATCACGGGATCCCCCCCTTGGCCGCTGAGGCGCTTCAGGGCATTGGTGAGCAGTTGTTGCAATCCCTCGGTAAGGTAGGTGCGGCGGTAGAACTCGACGGGATCCCGGTACTCATCCGAACCTTCGCCCAGGTAGACTTCCCAAAGATCGGCGGCAAATTCGGCTTGTTGGAAGCGACCTGAAGCCACATCGGGGTGGGGAGTGGCAACCTCGCGCCAGGGCTTGAGGCCAGCCTGGGGCTGACCTTCTGTAGGGGATCCCATAGCGCGACGGCTTTCCCGCTTGGCCTGTTCTTCGAAGCGCAGTCGCAGTAGCTCTTGTTTTTGTTTTTCAACTTCGGCAGCTTGGGGGGCAGCAATGGCGCTCAGCAGTCGGGCAACGCTATCGAGGGCGCGATAGGCATCGTCAAAACCAAAAGTGCAGGTGTGGGCCCAGGTGTTGCGGGTATTGCGCAGCTCGCTGACTAGGGTGCGCTCCGCTTGTCCCAGAGTTTGCCTGAAGACGGTGTTCCACTGCTCCCACATGAGAGTCAGCAGCGCTAAAACATCTTCCTCCAGGATCTGCTCAGGACTTTTGAATTTGGGAGAGCGCTCGGGCAGGTTGTCGGCGACAACTGTCAGCCACTTCTCTCCATGGAAGGCTTGCATCTCCCGCACGACAAAAGGATAAAGCCCCTGCCGCAGAAGGTTGAGGGCGCGTCCAACTCGTTCGTGGTTGCTGATAGCCATAAGTGATTGAATGAAATTGAAGTTAGGGGGTGGGTCGATTATTTCCAGATTAAAGTGAGATCCACAACAAAGCCAGGGAGAACCGGATCCCCAGACAAGCTAGTAGGCCGCTCCAAAACTTGCACCAGCTGACCTGGGCGGTAGACGTAAACCCGCTGGCTTTCTGGATCGATCAGCCAGCCCAGTTGGGATCCGTTGTCCAGGTACTCCTGCAGCTTGGCCTGAAGGATAGCCAGCTCGTCAGTGGGGGACTTCAGTTCCAGCACAAGGTCGGGGCAAAGAGGAGCAAAGCGACGACGCTGCTCCGGGGTAAGCTGCTGCCAGCGCTCTTTGGCAATCCAAGCGGCATCGGGAGAGCGGATGGCCCCATTGGGCAGGGCAAAGCCCGCGGAAGAGTCAAAGACAAAACCTAAGTTCTTGCCTCGATTCCACTGCCACAGTTGGCCCAGCAGGTCGGCATTGCGGAATCCAGTTTCGCTGCCTGCAGGGGCCATGGCAATCAGTTCTCCTTGGGCAGTGCGTTCCAGGCGCAGCTCAGGATTTTGCCGGCAAAGCTGTTCGAAAACTTCATCGGTTAAATTCAAAGCCGGTTGCAGGTTGAGGGCAATCATAAGCTTTGCCTGCAGAGCAACTCAGGGCCCGGGGGCGCTACTCCCAGATTAAAGTGAGATCCACAACAAAGCCAGGGAGAACCGGATCCCCAGACAAGCTGGTAGGTCGCTCCAAAACTTGCACCGGCTGACCTTGGCGATAGACGTAAACTTGGCCCTTTTCTGGGTCAATTAACCAGCCCAGTTGGGATCCGTTGTCCAGGTACTCCTGCAGCTTGGCCTGAAGGATAGCCAGCTCGTCAGTAGGAGACTTTAGTTCCAGCACAAAGTCAGGGCAAAGAGGAGCAAAGCGACGGCGCTGCTCTGGGGTAAGCTGCTGCCAGCGCTCTTTGGCAATCCAAGCGGCATCGGGAGAGCGGATGGCCCCATTCGGCAGGGCAAAACCTGCAGAGGAGTCAAAGGCTACACCAAGCTGGGTTTGCCGGTTCCACTGCCAGAGCTGGGCGCTGAGGCTCAAGTTTTGACGGCTGCTTTCGCTGCCTGCAGGGGCCATGGCAATCAGTTCTCCTTGGGCAGTGCGTTCCAGGCGCAGCTCAGGATTTTGCCGGCAAAGCTGTTCGAAAACTTCATCGGTTAAATTCAAAGCCGGTTGCAGGTTGAGGGCAAGCATCATCTTCTTTGGGCAAAACTCTCAGAGTACGTGGCCTATGGCTCGTATTAATTCCCTAAGATGGAGCGTATTTTTTGGCGAAGGGCACGAAGGGCTGGACTTCTACCCAGATCTCGACTTTGGGCCAAGACTTCTGGCACCCACTCTAAAATCGGTAGCTGAGGAAAGGTTGGGCTGGTGGCAGAAGCCTGATATTGGCCGGATTGCAGGATGTAGATGGTTAGCTGGTTGCCTTGATAAACCCAAAGTTCGGGCACTCCTAGGCGGGTGTAAGCCTCAATCTGGGTTTTGGAAGTAACATCCACTTCGATGGCCAGATCCGGAGGCGGGTCAACAGATAGATCCAGCCGATCTTTGCCAATCACGGCCTGGTGATTTTGGATATAGAAGCATTCATCAGGTTCGATCCCGTAGTTCATTGCTTGCTGTTTGAAGGTAGCTGACCCAAAACATTCGCAGTCAACTTCCAGTTCCTCTAGCAAGATTTTGACAATGTCTCCAATGATGGATTTTTCTCGCTCATGCTTGGGTGAGGGCATTCTGATTTCCAATATCCCATCGCTGTAGGCAATGCGGCTGGCTCGCTTTTCGCCCAGCTCATCTAGGATGGCTTCAAAGTCTAACCAATTCAGATTGTGAATCAGCAGGCGCTGGCCGGGTGGGATGGTGAGTTGTCGAAGCTGGAGGGTGACCATCGTCTGGTTGGGTGTAAGGATAGAAATCTCTGAGGTCTTTTAGGCTTTGCTTCGCCCAGAGGTAGGGGGCTAAAGCAAGCTGGGCTGGAAAGGATCATGCTGCTTTTTCTTCATTTCGGATGCTAGCCGGTTAATTTCCGGCCAGGCAATGACGAGAGTGTTATAGGCTAGGGCTTCTTGAGTCCAGCCTTTCTTTTCGCAGAGGGTATAGAGCCGATAGGCCAGATCGCGGGCAACCGCACCTCTATCTCCCAAGACAGCCAGGAGAGCGGCGGCTTCCATTTCTCCTTTCCGATCGAGGGTGTGGATGAGGGTCTGGGTGATGAGCCAGGCGGAGGAAGCAAGGAGCAAGGAGAGGGAATCTGCTCCCTTTTCTTTTCTCTGGGCTATTTCCTCTCTTCTCAACAACCGCACCTTGCCGGCCTTGGCTTCTAGGATCCCAAGTTCCTCAAGGGACTCAATGCTGACGTTTCTGGCCTTGCTGAGGACTTCTGCTTCCCCGTAGGGGCCTGGCTCAAATTGATATTGGGCAAACCAAGTGGTGGCCCAGCGGCTGCCCTCATCCAATTCCCCTTCCTGTTCGCTGAGATATTCATCTAGGTACTGGTTGATCAGCTGCAGGGCAGTGCGGACGGTCAGGGGCGAGCCATCGCTTTCCAAAACTGCAGCGTAGCGGGAATAGATGGCCATGCCGGGGCCGATGCTGGCTTGGGCCAAGTCCACAGGAGCAATGCTGCCCTGCTGCAGAAGTTTAAGCGCCTTGGGCAGCTCGCGCTTCAGCTCGGCAAGGAATTGGCGACGGGTAGCCTTGGGCGCATCGGCAGGACGAGGACGGCAGACTAGAACGATGGAGGAAGCGAGGGCGTTAGTGTCAGATGCAATCATGCGGTTAGCGAGTTCGGTTCGCAGAGGCCAAGTGCCGTCAATGGTGAACCCAGCCCTGATCAAGCCTTCGAGCATGGTTTCCCAACCCGTAGAGACTCGGCCACTCATGCGCTCTGGGCTCTCACCCCTGGCTCCCCTACCAGTACGGGAGAGGGGGATAGGCTTGTCCGTGTCATCATCCTCTTCATCTTCCCCTTGTCCTTGGGGAGAGGTGTCTTCTTCCGTTTGCTTAAAGGCGTAGTAAACCGTGAGCGGGTAATCGGCATGAGAAATGCCGCGAATTCGGTTAAAAGCCTTACTTAATCCTGCCTCGAAGAACTCTTTAGCCTTTTGCTTGTCTCCACTAAAACGGTAGGGAGTAGCTACCAACTCTTGATCCTTGGGAGCCAAAAGAGTGCTAAAAAGATCGGGGTATACAGAGTTGAGACAACGGCGCAGCCAAACATAGAAGAAGTCTGATAAATCGGCATAGCTAATGTTGTCATAGTAGGGAGGATCAGTGGAGATAATTTTGGGGATGGTGTCCTGAAGGTGAGGGACTGTTGTGTCGTGTTGGGTGACTTGAGCATTCATGAAGTTAGAGGATTTTTCCACTACTTTCCAAACCCAATCTACACAAGCTATCCAATTTCCAGTTGATTCACTGAAGGGGCAGCATTCTGCATAGTCCCAAACCATTGGAATAGCTTGTCTTCCAAATGTATTCCGAACTTTTGCATATCCAACATCCCAGCTACAAATTGCTGAGCATCTATCTGCTAATCGATCGACAGCAAACGCCAAATAAACGCTAATCGCCTCTCCATAGGCTCTAGCTCCTGTTCCACCCTCAGCCAAGGGCACATCGTCATTGGGGAGTCCGGCGGCAGTCGCGTCAGCGGTGCGTACCACCTTGGCATCGGCAATGGCTTTTTCCCGTGCTTCCGCCACCAAGTCGCTGAAAGTGGTGAGGGCCACCAGTTGCCGAGGTGTGAAGAGGTCGGCAAAAGTATTCATTCCGTATAACGGAACACTAACTCGGCATTTACCTTGTAATTCTCCCAATGGCTTCCAAGTAGGTTGTGCTGATTCAGCAATTTCAACGTGTTCTTGTTGAGGTGATAGATACACCCTGCCATTTTGTCCCTCCGCCACAATGGCCATCAGTTGCGCTCCCATACGTCCGGCGCGGCCCTCTTGGCGCACATACTCCAAAGCTACAGGTGTTCCGCAGGCAATGCAGCGTGCTCCTTTGCGGCCTACGGTTCCCTCCGGCGCTTTGCCCTTACCTGACCTGACCACAAACCGGATCGAGGGAGCAGAAGCGTTCTCTCCCCCATTCACCACCACTGGCTCTACCCAAGCCTCTTTCCCCTTCTTCGTCGAAAGCTGAAACGATCGCACCAAGGGCATCTGACAGCGGCAGGCTGGATTTGGACAGGTCACCGTCCGCGCCCACAACCAGGCAATCACCGTCAACTCCTCTGTGCCTAAGGGGTTTGAACAGGGAGGATAGAGATGTCCAATGCGCTCAAAGGCTTGTTTCCGCATCCAAGCCCCGTAATACCGGACATCTGCTGCCAATCCTTGGGCACCCCGCCAGGCTGAGATGTGCTTCTTGGCCCGATCTTCAGGGTTGATGGGGGCCTTGTCCTTAAACTTCGGCGGAATCTCAATCAATGCTTTGTTGATCAGCACCGCCACCGGGTTGAGATCGCTGGCATGGGCCTCTAACCCCAAGCGCTGCGCTTCCAACGGGATGGATCCGCCACCGGCAAAGGGATCGTAAACGGGCGGCGCGTACTTGGCGATGTATTCTCTAACTGCTGCCGGATCCGTAGGGGGCTCTTCTCCTCGATCCCAGGCCAGACATCGGGCAATCTCTCGCTGCGCTGCCTCCAGCACGCCGGAGTTTGGATCGTTCACGTCATCCCAGGACACCAGACCCCGCACGACCCGCTTCCCCTGTTCGATCTCTATGCGGCCCAGGATGTTGAACAGCCGCTGCCGCTCTCGCTCTTGGTCGGCCTCGGTGGGGAACTTGTCCGGCCAACTGGAAGGGTCATCGACCAGGGAAGCCCAGAGCACTGCCCGACAGGCTGCTAGGGGTCGCCGCGCCCACCAGAGATGTAGGGTGCTGGGGTGACCATGGCGGATGGATTTCTCGCGAGCCGATTCCAGATTGATGGCTTCGAGGGGCAGGGCAACTTCAATCAGCTTCTTGCGGCGGCTCATTAGACAAAGGTCAGCTAGAAATTGCAGGAGCCCCGCACTGTACCCGTAGGGTCGGTGTCGGGAGGAATGCTATAATAATACTGCGGACACCAGAAACGGTTGTTTAAGGCACTGGTAACGGTCGATTGGGGGTGCTGTAAACCACCCCAGAGGTCAAGCCTACGGCTCGCTTCGCGAACGTGGTTGGCTTGCTAACTGCAGGGCTACTAAAAGCCCGCTTCGTACCGCCTAGCGGTTGGTGTCGGGTAGTTTACTCGGGTTAAACAGGCTGCAGTTTAGAGTTTAGTCTGAGGGGAAGGCGGGCTCAACGAAAAGATGGCTCCAGCCTGTTCAAGAACAAGTGACATACTCCCATCACTGACCCTACAGGTACAGCGTGGGCTTCGCGCTTCATCGGGGAGCCTTCGCAAGAACCCTCCACGCGCAGACACGGAATGCCCTACCGCGTAGTTGTACCAGATTCCGGCAACGCCGTTTTATACAACTACTCCCATCATACATCATGTGGGGGTATCTGTATCCCGACACTGACACTACGGGTACAGTGCGGGGCTTAGCTACCCCACGCCCCCACAAGCTAAGGCATCTTGATTTTGGACAAGCCATGTTGGGCTGCAAGACAACTCGCTGACCTGCTGGAACATGGATTTGCCGCAATTCCAGTAGCATGAATTCATCCTACCAATGAAAGTTAGTATCTATTTGGGATCCCTTCCTCGATTCCACAATTCTTTCCAATCATAGTTGACGCTACTGGCCCCAAAATCCGGCTCCCGTTGAAAAGGCCGCCGCACATACCGCACCTGGCAGCCTTCGCCCGGCACGGTGTAGGTGCCTGCAGGGGTCTTTACCCTGAAGGCATCCCCTTCTGGAAAGGCGGGATCGGCTGGCACTTCTACCAAAGCCAGGATGAAATGGTCGGGTTTGTTGAGAGCTGTCAAGATTTCATTTTTGGTAACGGTTACCGTCTTTGCTCCCTCAACTCTGCCTTTGACTTCAATGAAGCGAAGGCCTTCCCTTCCAGCGGATTCGATATCATAGCCCAGGTTTTCAGCGCTGACATCACGAGGTTCGTAGCCCAACGCCCGCTCTATGGCCATAACGGCAGCCATTGCTGCTTGTTCTACTCGCCGGGTTTCGCGGGCAAAGGTGGTAGGGGTTGACCCTCGCTTGCCCTGTAGCCGCTGCAGCAGTCCGATGGGGATCACCAAGGCTTTCCCGGTTACCACCGGCGGCAAGGAGGATAGCTGGCGCTCCTGCTCCAACTCCGATAGGCGCTTCTGAAGGCGATCCGCCAACTCATCCGCCCGCTGCTGAGCCTTGGCAGAGTTGAGCTTGGCGTTGGGCCTGCCGGCTTGCTCTTGCGGCCGCAACTGTGCAGCTTGATGATCCCAGTAGTTAATTTCTCGGGTGAGGCGATCTTTAACAGCCAGCTCCGTCTTGTTGATCAATTCTTCCCGCTGAGCTTTGATTTCCTGGAAATGCTGGGGAACTAAACGCTCAATGGCGTAAGCGATGGCTTGGCTTTCTACCTCTGAAGCCGAGAGCTGGGGGATGTGGGATCCAGCTTTCGCTTTCACAAGGTCGCGCTCTGCGGGAGTTAGGGGCCGGTAGTCCAAGTAGGGAGCATAGCCGGCGCTTCTTACCCTGACGCTCTCTCCTCCTCCTAGCCCTTGGGGAGCGGGGAGAAAGATCTCCACATATTGCATCCGTCGGGAGATAACCCGTCGCTGGCCATTTCGGTCTAGGCGCCCATCCTGAAGGGCATGCTCTAGGTACACCAGTATCCGTGGTGTTTCGCCGGGATCGTTTTCATCGACGAGGATGGATCCCTGTCTGAGCAAATCTCGGTGTTGCTCCAAAACCAAGTCCAGAGTGGCATCCAGCAGGGGATGGCCTGGGCAGATGAACTCTGCCGGGGGCTTGTTGGGGACGCTGATGAGGTTTTTGTTAAAGGTAATCCGCTCGTATTTTTTTAAGATGGGTGCGCCCAACCCAATCTGGCGGTCGCGATTGCGAATTGCTGCCGGCACATGGGTAATTTCATAGCGTTTGGGTTCCCGCTCTCGAATGGTGCCACCCAAGCGTTGAAAAGCTTCTAGGAAGAAGGAGGCAATGAAATGAGGCTGGAGCTTGCGGGCCTCGGCTCGCTCCATTTCCGCCCGGATTTGCTGCACTTTGGTCGTATCCATCGAGTCGTGGGCCAGGGCGCGTTCTGCCAGGAGTTCCCTGAGCCGCTCGTGGTCTAGGCGATCTGCAATCACTTGATTGAGTCGGGCCTTGACCTCTGGACGATCCCCGTAGCGAATGGCCTCGATCAGCAGCTCTCGCAGTTCTTGACCGGCAATCGCTTTGCCCAGGACATCGAAGACCTTGCCCCCCAAGGCCCTTTGCTCGATTTCTATTTTTTTCAGCAAAGCCAAGTAGACATCTCCTTCCCGCGTTTCCTCGGCCACTAGGTTCCACAGGTGGCAGACCTCGGTTTGACCAATGCGGTGAATTCTCCCAAAGCGCTGCTCCAGGCGGTTGGGGTTCCAAGGCAGGTCGTAGTTCACCATCAGGTGGGCCCGTTGAAGGTTGATCCCTTCTCCCGCAGCATCGGTAGCAATGAGTACTTGAACGGCGGGATCCTGTTTAAAGGCTTCCTCGGCTTTTTTGCGCTCTTCTCGACCCATGCTGCCGTGAATGGTGATCACCGCTTCCGGTTGGCCCAGCAAGTTCCCCACTCGGTCAGCCAGATAGTTGAGGGTATCTCGATGTTCGGTGAAGATAACCAACTTGCGCCGATGTCCGCCGGCATCAAACATCTCCCCCTGATTTTGCAAGAGTTTCGATAGCTCCTCCCACTTGCGGTCTTTGCCGCTACGTCTCACTTGCAAGGCTAATTTTTCCAGCTCCTGCAGCCGCTGAATTTCTGCCTGCAGCTCGACAATTGTGCGGGCGGCAGTTGCCTGATCTACCAGCTCTTCTTCTCGCGGTTCCCGCTCTTCAGCAGGGCAGTCTTCAAAATCCTCATCCCAGCCTTCTTCGTCTAGCAGGGAAGTGGTAAAAGCAAGGTTGTCTCCCCGGCTGCGCAATTGTTCTTCCTTTAGCTTCCGCTGCAGTCTCTCTCGTCTTCGCAGCAAGGATTGGTAGATCGCTTCTGGAGAAGAGGCTAGCCGACGTTGCAGGATGGTTAAAGCAAAACCGACCGTCCTTTTGCGGCTACCTTGCTCTAAAGCTTCCGCGCGGTTAAACTCTTCGCGCACGTAATCGGTCACTTCCTTATAGAGCCTGGCTTCCAGGTCAGACAAGACGTACTGGACGGTGTAAGCTCGCCGTTCGGGAAAGAGAGGCTTGCCATCGAACTTGAGCAGGTCTTCTTTCACCAGCCGCCGCATCAAATCCGAGGCATCACAGGTATGAACTCCATCTCGGAATCTCCCCTCAAAGCGATCCCCATCCAGCAAAGCCAAAAAAAGCTGAAAGTCTTCTTCTCTACCGTTGTGGGGAGTGGCTGTCATCAGTAAAAAGTGGCGTGTTAGCTGCGAGAGCAACTTGCCCAGCTTGTAACGCTTGGTTTCTTTGATTTCTCCCCCAAAGAAGGATGCGGAGAGTTTGTGGGCCTCATCAACAATAACCAGATCCCAATCAGTTTGCCTCAGTTTCTCCTGCAGGGCCTCATCTCGGCTGAGCTTATCGAGGCGGGCAATGAGAAGAGGTATCTCCAGGAAAGGGTTGCCAGTTCGGGCGGCTTGAATGCGATCGTTGGTCAAGATCTCAAAGGGCAAATGAAACTTTTGCACCATCTCATCTTGCCACTGCAGCGTTAGACTCCCCGGGCAAACGATGAGACAGCGGTGCAAGTCACCTCGAATCAATAGCTCTCTAACCAAAAGCCCTGCCATGATGGTTTTGCCGGCACCTGGGTCATCGGCCAGCAAAAACCGCAGCGGCTGCCGCGTGAGCATTTCCCCATAGACGGCGCTGATCTGGTGGGGCAGGGGTTCTACCAGAGAGGTGTGAACGGCCAGCAAGGGATCAAACAGGTGCGCCAGCCGAATCCGATAGGCCTCTGAAGCTAGGCGAAATAAGGCGCCGTCTCCCTCGAAGTTGCCAAGGGATCCCTCGGCTACCACCTCTAGGGTTGGCTCTTTATCCCGAAACAGAAGCTCTGAATGGAGACGCCCCTGAGTGTCTTTGTAGATGGCCTCGATGGTGCTGCTGCCGTACCACCTCACACTCACGATGGCAACGGTTTGATTGGGCAGGATCCCTTTGACCTTGGCGCCAGGGGTGAGATCTTCCAGTCGAGCCATAAACTGCGGGTTTCCAGAGCTGCGAGCGGAGCCTGTTCCAGCTCCCCATTGCTATGTTGCGCTCACTTCCAGCTCTTTTCCCACAGCAAAAGTCCCCTTCTTCCATAAAAGGAGACAGCAGTTTGGAGTTGGCAAGCGGCTTCACGACGGTTTTAAGCCGGTTTTAAGTCCTGATACATTTACGCTGAACACTGCTGAACATCACTGTTCAACTATGCAGCGATAGCATTCTGTTTGTTTCCATTCGCGTTAGCGGGACGGAGTCCAAACAGAATGGCGGTATCCCGCAAAGCTTTGAGTAGAATACCCAAAGCGCAGTTTCCGTGTCGTCTTACTACCAATTTTCTGCTTTGCTTTGGCTACCATGTTGGCAGACTCGAAAGTAAACAGAAAGATCAACTGGTAGTAATCCGTACTGAACATATTATACATTATTTTCAGTATAGTTGAGCTTATTATTGACTAGAGTCATGCTCCTATCAGGGATCCCTGTGGGCAGCCAGAATGGCCTGAGCAGCCAGGTGGCCGGAGAGGGTGGCCCCTTCCATGCTGTCGATGTAGTCTTGGGCGGTGTAGCTGCCGGCAAAAAAGAAGTTGGGTATTGGGGTCTTTTGCTGTGGGCGATAGGGATCCATGCCCGGCGCTTCTCGATAGAGGGAGTGGGCCAGTTTCACCACGCTGTACCAGGTCATGTTCAGTTGCCGGGATGAAGGAAACAGCTCGTGGACTTGGTGCAACACGTGCTGGGCAATTTGCTCGTTGGGCATGGAAATGAAGGGATCCCCCGGCGTGAGCACGCATTGTAATAGAGATCCCTGGCCGGGTTTGTAGTAGTCGGCGGGGCTGGTGAGGGCCAGATCGGCAAAGCAGGAAAAATCGGCATCGGCGGTGTAGAGGAGATTGTCGATACCCAGAGCCTCTGGGTGTTGGCTGGCTCGTTTGGCCTGGCCTTGGGGGTTCAGCTCCGTCACCCAGCCATCGAAGCGCAACTGCACCGTGGCCACCGGTACGGATTCCAGCTTGTAGAGGTTGTCGAACTGAGGCCACTGCCGCCATACTTCCGGGATCAGCCGTTTGGCCCCTTCCACCGCCGTTGCACACACATACACATCTGCCTCCACCCGCTCTCCATTGGCCAAGAGCAAGCCGGTCACCGCGTAGGGAGGAGAGTCGTTCACTTCAATGCGACTGACCCCTCTGCGGGTGTGGATCTGGCCCCCGCGGGCTTGGATGTAGCGGACGATGGGCTGAGTGAGGTAGGTGTCCGGGGATCCCTTGAGGAAATTGAGCTTGGAGGCCTCTGTTTTGCTGGCAAACATCTGAAAGATCGTCAGCATGCAGCGGGCAGAAATCTGCTCTGTATCGATAAAGCCCAAGGCATAGGCAATCGGGTTCCACATCCGCTTCAGGCTACCCTCGGATCCCCCATGCCGCCGAAACCAATCGGCAAAGCTCATCCGATCCAAGGCGCGAATTTGCCGCATTGCCCCTTCATAGTCCAGCAAGCCGCGAATCAAAGGGCTGGTGCCCAGCGCCAAGGCGTTGCGCAGCTTGTCCGCCCAAGAGAGCTGCTCGGTGGTGAAAAAAGCTTTGAGGCCGTTGAAAGGCGCCCCCAGGGGAAAGCGAAAATCCAGACTGGCCGTTTGCCCACCTCGGTTGACAAAGGTGTGGGTGTGTTGCTTGGGCAGCAGGTTCTCGTAGGCCCCCACCTTTTTCATCAGGGCAAACAAATTGCTGTAGTTGCAGAAAAAAACGTGCAGCCCCATCTCGATGTGGTTGCCATCGGCATCCTGCCAGGATCCCACCTTGCCGCCGACAAAAGGCCGCGCCTCGTAGAGCTGCACCTCGTGTCCTGCTTCAACCAAATCGACTGCCGTCACCAACCCGGCCAATCCGGCCCCGATAATGGCTACCCGCATAGCAATACCCTCAAACAGGCGCTGCCCGGGATCCCGCCCAGACTTTGCGCAACTGCAAAGAAAGATGAACTTCTCTCATTCTGGAACAAAATGCGCCGGGGATCCCTGACTTGACAAACCACCGCAAAACTTGCCATCATAAGTTTCCCGACGCGGATGTAGCTCAGTGGTAGAGCTTCTCGTTGCCAACGAGACGGTCGCGCGTTCGAATCGCGTCATCCGCTTGCTTAGGCTTGTGAACCCATTCAAGAGGGGAATGAGATCCCTGCAAGGGAGAGGGCCGTGACGGTAGTCCCAAGGAGCTCCCCCTTTCCTCTCTCCCCAAAGGAGTCAGCCCTCACTCCCAGCTCTTCTCCCTCTGGAAGAGGGGAGAGTAGGGGTCTCGGTTTGATTGGGCTGATTTGGGAATGGTTTGATTTGGGGAGCGTAGAAGGTCTCCAGGCTGTCACGGTCGCCCACAAAGCGCCAGTGCCAGGGTTCGTAGCTTACCCCCTGAGGGTTGTTTCTGGGGAAAGACAGCTCAAAGCCAAAGCGGGCCGCGTTGCTCTGCAGCCACTGGAAGGCCGGGGTGGTCTCAAAGGCTTCTTGAGTATCCCACTGCGGAAACCCGGCATCCCCAAGGTCGATGGCATAGCCAGTGTGGTGCTCGCTATAGCCAGGGGGAGCACTGACAGCAGCTCGTTCCTCGGGTCGCAAGGCTCGGGATTGAGCCAATTGAAAAAACAAGAATTCCTGATCCGCAATGGAGCGAAACCCGGAAATGGGGACAAGGCGGATCCCGGCAGCTTGAGCTGCTTCACTCATGCGAAGGTAACTTTCAGCAGCCGCCTGGCGTAGGCGCACCTCACGACCGTGGTAGTGGCCCACCACCCGCAAGCTATCTGCAGGGGCTTCGGAATAGGCATAGTGCCCCAACAGAGAAGGTCGCCCATTCTGCATAGTTGGCTGCGGCAGAGGGGGCTGACCGGCTTCCTCCAGAACTTGGGGATCCGCCGCCTGCTGGGATCCCGGTAACTTCTCTATCCCCCAACCCGCCAGGAGCACTAGCCCAACCAGCACCAGGCCCAAGACTAGACGGGACCTCAGGGCAGGCACCGAACTTTGCGCTTTTTTCGCCGGAGTGGACTGGCGACGGGCGACCGGAATGTCGTCGTTCATGCGCAAAGGCCGGGATCTAGCGAGGAGTACTGAAAAGAGGCAGCGTTTCTACAAACCCAAATCCGCCAAAATATCGCGGGCATGGGTTTCGGTATTGATGTTCTGGTAGACCTTGGCAATTTTGCCCTCGCCATCAATGACGTAGGTCACCCGCTTGGCATAGCCGCCCCCATCCACATCGTAGGCGCGGGTAATCACCCCACTGCTATCCACCAGTAGGGGGAAAGGCAAGTTGTACTTTTCGGTGAACTTTTGGTGAGAAGCTTGGTCGTCCATGCTCACCCCCAGCACCACCACATCCTTGCTTTGGTAGTCGGCGTAGGCGTCGCGGAATCCACAGGCTTCTTTGGTACAGCCGGGGGTGTCGTCTTTGGGGTAAAAATAGAGGACAACGGTTTTGCCTGCAAAATCAGCCAGCGAAACCTGGTTGCCTTGGGTGTCAGTGGTGTTGAACCCAGGAGCAGGGGTGCCAACAGCGAGAACCATAGGTGCGTGACCCAAAAAGTGTGATGAATAGGGCTGCCCTCAGCATTTTCTTCAGCCCTGCTTGTCTCTGTCAAGGCATTACCGCTCCAGCTTGGCATTGCAACTCAGCCACCAGCTCTTGAAGCTCCGCCGATAGATTGCCGGGCAGCCGTCGCCTCAGAATCTCTGCCAACGATCGATAATACCACAGGGATCCCTCTTTTCCGGCGGAAAACCGCTGCCAGAGTTCATCCCCCAGTTGGCGAAAATCCCGCAAGATGCAGCGGGCGTTGTGCAGCTTGTCAGAGGCGGCCACCAACAAAACCGAGGCATTTGCCGTTTCCAGGTGCTTCAGGTAGGCGGTTTTGCGCTCTTTCCAGTTTTCTTTGGGCTCGCCTCGGGAGCCATCGCTTTCGGTATCCGTACATCCCAGGATGATCTGCAGCACCCGTTCTCCAAAGTGCTCCCGGATCTGTTGCTCAATCTGGGCCCGGGGCTCGCCTGTGTTGTGGGGGCCGTCCTCTAGGCTGTCGTGGAGCAGAGCGGCAATCGCTTCATCTTCATCCGCCCCATGCTCCAGGGCGATGGCTGCTACGGCCAACAGATGGCTGAGGTAAGGGATCCCGGTTCCCTTGCGGGTTTGAGAAGCATGCCAGCGATGGGCATAGTGCATTGCCTGCACAAACCGCTGTGTGAGTTGCGTTGACATCTGGACTCTCCAATTGGGGTTAAGTTGACTGCTGGGGCAAGGTTGATCCAAGCGAGTCTCAGGCGTTGAGACTGCAAATCAGAAAATGGGATGAGCACTTCTGATCACTTCAAACAAGGTTAAGACGCTGTGCCGCCTACCCTCAACCCCAGCCCCTCTCCCTGCCTTGGGAGAGGGGAGTCAGGGATCGATGTAACTGTGCTGAGATGGCAAGGTTTAGCCGGTGGCCGGAGTCTGTTTTGCAGGCAGCGGCACCAGCGTTCCTGTTCCCTGCCAAGCGCACAAATCCACGAACTGGTCGGCTATCCGAATTAACGCCGGGTTTGTGTTCGGCCTGTAGGCGGCTACCTCCAGCCGGCAGCCTTGGCGGCGGATATGCTTGAGGGCCGGCACAAAATCTCCATCCCCACTCAGCAGCAGCACCGTCTCGTAGTGGGAGTGCATCGCCATCAAGTCCACGATCAGCTCCCCATCCAGATTGGCTTTGCGGCTGCCGTCGGCGTGGATCACCACCGGCTTGGTGACCACCCGATAGCCCTGTTTTCTCAACTCTCGCAGGAAACGACGCTGAGCTAGGTTGTGGCGATCTACCCCGCTGTAGACATGCACTTCCATCTCAGATCTGCCCTGGGCCAGCCAACTCAGCAGACTAGGATAGTCGAGATGGGATCCCCACTGCTGGGCGCTGGCGTGGAGATTGGCCGCGTCGATGAACACCCCCAGGGCTTTGCGGGGAAAAGCAGGGTTCGGCTGGGATGCCACCAGCTGCTGCAGGTGTTGGAGTTGCGCCTGCACCAACTCCAGTTGCTCCAAAGTCACTTGGGGCTGGGATACCGGCAGAGCATTCAACCGCAGCTCCACAGCTTTTAACCGCTGCTGAATGTGCTGGATGGCCTGGGTGGTGGGGGCTAGCTGCTGCCGCACGGACAGATGAGACGTGGGCCGAGCTTCGAGAGCGTCGATCCGTCCTTGAACTGTTTCCAGTTGGGCTGCCGTCTGCTGCTGCTGCTGTAGCCAGATGGACTCTAAAACCTCTGTTTTCCGCTCCAGGTACTGAATGGCTTCAGCTAGGGAAGCCAAGGTCTGCTGCATGGGGGACGGATCAACGGTGGGCCGAGCCTCCAGCGCCTCGAACCGCGCCTGCAGGGTCTCCAGTCGGGTTGCTGTCTGCTGCTGCTGAATCCAAGTTTGCTCCAGAGCTTGGCCAAGCTGTTCTTCGTGACGGCGGATGGCAGGATAGGCCACGGCCAAAGGTAAAAGCCCCCAGATGGCTTGGCGGGTCACCAGGGCCGTCACTCCCAGGGCCAGGGATCCCGTCCACAGCCAGGTTAAGGGGAAGGCAGAAGCCCTATTCATACTCATACTCATAGTCAGCTCTCCTCAGTTTGGGTTATCGATCTGCTCGGTTGCCGGGATTTCACCTCACTCACATGGGCCACCTCAGGGATCCCTCTCGAAGATCGAGATGCCCAGAACTCCCAGAGGCATCGAAGAGGAGCAATTCAGCAACTGCAGTATGCCGGCTGTTGGAAGGGGAATCTTCCAATCGCTGGACAAACGTATTTCCCTTGTTGAGCAAACGGATCAGATATCGAGTCAGTTATCGAAAGCAGGCTCAAACTTGTTCCTCTTGACCGACAGGCCCCGTGGCCCGCTCAACCTGGATTCAACGTCCAAGCTATTGGCTGACGGTATGGGCCGTAAAACCATTGAACGGAGCAGGGTCAGCTAGAAATCGCAGGAGCCCCGCACTGTACCCGTAGGGTCAGTGTCGGGAGGAATGCGGAAGTTACGATAGAACCATGACCCAAGTCCTGACCGTCTCCTGTAAGCTCAAGGTGTCCCAGTCGCAGGCCGCAAAGTTGGACGCGACCTTGGATGCCTTTGTGCAGGCGTTGAACTGGGTCAACCAAAACACGCCCGAGAAAGTCACCAACGCCGTTAAACTTCAATCTCTGTGCTACCGCGAAATCCGTGCCCGGTTCGGCTTGTCCAGTAACTTGGCAAGGACTACGTCCCGCTTACGCGACCAGCAGGTCTGCAGACGGCTGGCCGGTGCCCGCAAGGTTACCCGACAGAAAAACCGCCCCGTCAAAGCGTTCAAGGGGGGCTTCGCGACCTATGACGCTCGTATCTTTTCGTTCCGCGAGAAAGACTGGACGGTGTCGCTGACCACGGTGGAAGGGAGAGAACGCTTTGAGCTAGCCATTGGTAACTACCAGCGTGGGATGCTGGCTGGTTCTAACCCCAAATCGGCCACCCTAGTCCAGCGGAAGGATGGCTCCTACTACATCCAGATTTGCGTAGAGAAAAAACCACCCAAGCAACAAGATACCGACAAGGTGATCGGGGTGGACTTTGGAAGGACAGATATTGCCCATACGTCAGAGGGGGACAACTGGAATGGACAGCAGTTGAACAGAGTCCGAGACCACTACTCCCGGTTGAGGGCGGTACTCCAACGCAAAGCCAGTAAGGGCACACGCAGTTCGCGGCGCAGATGCAGAGAACTGTTGCAACGGCTGTCTGGCAAGGAGAGACGCTTTCAAGTGTGGGTCAATCATCGCATCTCTAAAGCTATTGTCTCTAGGGCAAAAGCTACCAACAGCGCTATTGCTCTGGAAGACCTGACAAGGATCCGGGAAAGGGTCAATCAACAGCCACGCGGTAAAACAGAGCGTAGGAGGGCCAACAGTTGGGCGTTCTACCAGCTGAGGCAGTTTCTGGAATACAAGGCTCTGCGTGCAGGGGTTACCTTGATTCTGGTGCCGCCTGCCTACACGTCGCAGACCTGCCACCGGTGTTTGCACATCCATCCCGACCCTGCGCAATCCTATCGCAGTGGTAAGTCGTTCAAGTGTGGGCACTGTGGATGGGAAGGGGATGCGGACTGGAATGGGGCCAACATGATTGCCAAGCTTGGGGCTGTCGTAAACCAGCCTAGAGGCCCGTGGTTGGCTTGCCAACTGCAGGGCTACCGAAAGCCCGCCCCGTACTGCGAAGCAGTCAGGGCCGGGTAGTTTACTTGGGGATCTCGATGGTTACGTTAGCCAACTGCACATCGTCATGATCCACCCAGGCTCCACCGTGCCGGATGACTGTATCACCTCCCAGCGGCACCGAGATGTGCAGGGATCCCCCGAAAAGGGGAATGCTGATCGGCACTTGGGGACCACGGGTGACCATGGGGGGCTGAATCAGGGTTTTGCCGGTGCGCAGGGTAACAGTGTTCAGGCCCAGGCGCAGAGGTTGCAGCGGCAGGGGAATCTGTAGGTTATCTCCCCCCAGGTGAATCTGTTCGACTTCCACTCCGTTCAGGATGACCTGCATGGGAGACATGTTGGCACTGGGGATCCGGGATTGACCGGCCCGATAGGCGGCAGCTGTATCCAACCCAATCAGGGATCCAATCCGCAAAACCGGTGGGCGCGAAGGCAGGCGTTGCAAAGTGAAAGAGCGGGTCATCTCCACCCCTTGGGCAGGGCCCAAAAATTGCCCGGCGGCAGCCGATTCCGGTGAGTACTGGTTATCCCCCAGGCGGATGACATTCGCCTCCAGTACCAAAGTTGTGTTGGGATCCCAGCGCTCCAACTGCAGTTGCCAAGGCCGATCCCCGCTGGCTTGACCGTTGCCTGTACTTTGGGAATAGGGCAAGTAATTTTCCAGCCGCGCCACCAAAATTTCTTCTGCCGGCAGCGGCCCTGGCAGGCGAAACCGACCCTGGGCATCGGTGCGCACCGAAATACCCGCCCCCGGAATGGCCACCTCCGCCCCGGCCAAGGGCTGCCCTGTCAGCCGATCCACCACCTGTCCCGAATAGGCGGAATCCAACTGCACCTGTCCTGTGGGCACATCCGTTGCTGCCTGAATGCGCTGCTGCAACACTTGCCAGTCGGCTTCTGTGATCCGTCCATCCTGGTCGACATCGGCAGCTCGGATCTGGTCGTCGGTCAATCCCCGTTCTCCCCGCAAGTAGGCCCCCAACAGGTTGAGATCCTGCACCGTCAAACGGCCATCCCCATCCAGGTCGCCCGCCTGAAAGGGCTGCGCGTGGGCAAAAGACACGCCTATCCAACCCAGGCCCAGGGATCCCAGTAGCAAAAGAGAATGAGCCAAACAGGAGACCCTAAACATGGCAACTCTCCTGGGAGTTGTTCATGTTCTAACGTAATTCACCTCCTCGCAGCAGGGCTAACCGAGCCGGTGTAGAGTACTCTTGAGCGCAATTTTGCCGGTTCGCCTTTGGCTGCAGGAGCCGAAAACTTAATGGTAGAATAACCGTGGTGGCTTGCCTGTTCTATGGCTCGATACTCTTGCGTTACCCAGCTTGTGGGCTCAGCCGAGCAGCTCAGCGAGTCGATCCGCGCTGTTTTGGAGCGCTGCCAACTCAATATCCTCCACAACAGCCTTGATTATTGGGTGGCCGGCGAGCCTCCCGGAAAAAATCCCCACACCAAACTGGTGACGGTGGAAGTGTTTGTGGATCGCACCCGTCAGGCTGCCGACGGCTCTGTACAGGTGACCTGCATTGCCAAAAATGAAGAGCTGCCCCTAAAAAGCGTTAACCACTGCCAACAAACCTTTGACCGACTGAAGGCAGAGCTAGCCCAGTTGCAAAGTCAACTTCAGCTTGCTGCCCAACAAAAAGATGCCTTACGATAGCTAGGCTGAGTTTGCTTTGATCCCATGGCGCGTCGCTGCCAACTAACCAACAAGAAACGCAACAACGCTTTTGCCATCTCCCACTCCCACCGGCGCACCAAGCGCCTGCAGGAAGTCAATTTGCAGTGGAAGCGCATCTGGTGGGAAGAGGGTAAGCGGTTTGTTCGTCTGCGCCTTTCCACCAAAGCCTTGAAGACTCTCAAGGCCAAAGGGATAGGAGCCATGGCCCGGGAAGCTGGGATCGACCTCAGCCGGTTTTGAGCTTTCTCCTCAGCCCAGTTGTGTCTGACAGCTCCAACCTCACAGCAAGCCAAAAAGCTTACGCGACTTGGGCTGCAAACCCGCCAGCAAAGTGTTGAGGGTATCCCGTTGGGTAAGCTCGTTGGTGCCGCTGGCCCGCTCAATCAAGAGCTTGCGCATTTCGTCGGAGAGTTTGGCATCGGTAAAATCGGCTCCACTGAAGAGCGTATCTTCAATCTGAGCATCCTGTAGGTTGGCCCCCACCAAAATGGCCTGTTCCAGGTTGGCAAACTGAAGCTGGCAACTCACCAAGGCAGCCTGGGAGAGGTTGCAGCGAGATAGGTTGGCCTGGCGGAAGTCGGCGGCAAAAAAGTTCCCCTCCGCCAGATTAGCAGCCACC
Source organism: Thermostichus sp. MS-CIW-38 (assembly GCF_054058415.1). Taxonomy (NCBI): domain Bacteria; kingdom Bacillati; phylum Cyanobacteriota; class Cyanophyceae; order Thermostichales; family Thermostichaceae; genus Thermostichus; species Thermostichus sp. MS-CIW-38. Next base: position 45,878 of record NZ_JBSSAH010000011.1, read on the forward strand.
AAGCTGGCTTCGCGAAAGATGGAATGGCTGAAACGGCCCCCCTGAAAGCTGCTTTTGTCCAGTTTGGCGGCGGTAAAGTTGCTGTAGTCCCCCAGAGCCTGGCTAAAGCTGGATCCCCGTAGATCTGAGGCGGTAAAATTGGCCCGCTCTAGCTCAGCGCGGCGAAAGTTGCACAGACGTAGGTCGGCTTGCTGCAGGCTGATCGAGCGCAGGCTAGCCCGCGTCAAATTGGATTTGGGCATCTGAATGCGGTCGAACAGGCCCCGCGAGAGGTAGGCATTCTCCAGGTTGGCACCCACCAGGGAGCGCCCCTCACGCAAGGCTTCCAGCAAGTCCCGCGTGGTTTCAATGCGAACCGGCTCTGAGGGTTGAGAAGGGGGAGCACTCACAGATGGAGCATTCCTCACAGTTAGGCCAGAAATCCGGTCAACCCAGCCGAGAACTGAGGGCCAACTGGGGATTCCACCTATCAAGCTAACGTTTGCGTCGCCTGTCGAGGTTAAGAGGATATTAAAAAGACAACTCTGCATCGAGCTTTCCAGAGGGGGCCTTCTCTTGTGGAAACAGCCTACCGGGGGAGAGCCATCGGCTCCGATTTGTTGCATACTCGGGGCAGCCTTTCGTGAGTGAACCGCACCTCCCATGCAGGTAGCTTTCATTGTTGACCCGTTGCCCCAGTTGCAGGTGGGCCATGACACCAGCATTGCCCTGATGGAAGCCCTGCAGAAACGGGGGCACCGCATTTTCTGCCTGGGCCTGGCGGATCTCTACTGGGATCAAGGGGAAACGTGGGGATCCCTTGAGGAAATCCGGTTGGATCTGCAAGCGGATCCCTGGTATGAGGTCAAAGACCGGCAACTGCTGCCCCTGAGCCAAATGCAGGCGGTGTGGATGCGCAAGGATCCGCCGGTAGATGCGGCCTATCTCTATGCCACTTACCTTTTGGATCGTCTCTCCCCCAGCCGCACGCTGGTGCTCAATCATCCTGCCGGGATCCGCTCGGCCAACGAAAAGCTCTATGCCCTGCAATTCCAAGAGTGGATCCCGCGCACCCGCGTCAGCAGCAACAAGCGTCTGCTGCGTCAGTTTGTTGAACAGGAAGGACAGGCGGTGCTCAAGCCCTTGGGTGGCAAAGGTGGGGAAGGGATCCTGAGGGTCAATGCCGGGGATCCAAACCTCAACTCGTTGATTGAAATGAGCACCCAATTTGGTCGGCTGCCCGTGATGGTGCAAGAGTATTTGCCACAGGCGGCGGCAGGAGATAAACGCATTTTGTTGCTGGAAGGAGAACCTTTGGGCGCCGTCAATCGGATCCCTGGAGAGGGCGATTTTCGGGGCAATGTTGCTGCCGGCGGTCGAGTGGAAAAAACAAAGATTACCGAAAAAGAACGGGCTCTCTGCGGGGCTTTGGCACCGGTGCTCAGGCAGGAGAAGCTGTATTTTGTCGGGATTGATGTTATCGGGGAACGACTAACCGAAGTGAACGTGACCAGCCCAACAATGCTGCGAGAACTCTGTCAGTTGGAAGGAGTTGACCTGGCAGATCAAGTGGCTCAGTGGCTGGAAAAGAAGGTGCCCGTCAAGGACTGAATGACTACCCACCAGGATGTTTCTGGGATCCGGCGCGTCTGTTGCATGGCAGGGATCCCGTCTATCCAGGGAATCCATAGGGATCCCATGAATTCAGAAAGACATAATTATAGCTTAAGGCTGAGATCAGCTTCTTTTGGTCGGCAGCTAGAAAATAAAAAGCCCCACAAGGGGGCTCTATCGCGACCAGTCAGCGACTTATAAAACTCTAGAGCAATATAAAGAAAAGCTCCATGAATAGGCCGTATTGAACACCGTATTGAGCACAGTTTTTAGAATCTCAGAAAAAAGGCCAAATCCTCGGAGCTGTTATCTTTTTTTTAGATTTTCCGACCCGAGGCTAATCCCGAGCCCCTTCTGCTTTGCCGGAGCGGTCTTTAGAGTTGCTGCTCTTGCCCAGTGGGTTACGAGTCAGCCGGTGGCCTTTCCCGTCCCACCCAGCGCCAGATGGTGGGCAGCAGCACTGCCGCCAGTCCGCACTTCACCAAGTCTCCTGGAATAAAAGGGAAGACCCCCTTGTTGAGGACGGCCAAGATCGAGGTGGGCTCAACATTCTGGTTCAGCCACACCCCTAGCCAAGTGGCTCCTAGCAAAAAAATCAGAGCCGAGCAGGACAACATCGCCAGCGCCATCTTCCAGGGGTTGCGATCCACGCCCCAGCGCTCCACCAACCAACCCATCAGCCCTGCAGCCAGGGGAAAAGCCAACAGGTAGCCCCCCGTCGCCCCGGCCAAGTGGCCAAGCCCGGATCCGCCACCGCTGAAGAAGGGCAATCCCAGGATCCCTTCCAGCAGGTACACCAGCAACGTGAGAAAGCCCAGCCGTGCCCCAAAGCCTGCCCCCACCAGCATTACCCCAAAGGTTTGTCCGGTAATCGGTACCGGCGTGAAGGGCAGAGGGATCCGCACCTGAGCCAGGGCAGCTACGAACAAACTTCCCCCCAGAACCAGCAGGAGATCCCGAGTTCGGGAAGGGCGAGGCAGAACGGCTTGCGCCAAGGGTGCGTGAACAAAGGTAGCAGTCATGAGAGGTTTGCACTCCTGTTTACCCGAAGACTGAGCTTAAGGCCCCGTCCCATCGCTGCGCGGAAGCAAGCCAGTAGGGCGGGGAGTATGTCAGGGTTTCAGAATACAAGAATTCGGTTACCGCCTTTTCGCCGGTTGTGTGTCCGGAATTCTGCTCCGGGGATGCAAGCCAAGCAGATAGAGCCCAGCTCCCCCATCGCCGTGTGGCAGCAACGCTGAGGTGGAGGATGATCCCAGGCTGCTCATTTTGCACTCCGTGCATCCGACCGAAAGCTGGGGTGCTTTCTTCGAAGAGTTGAGCGTGCCATTCTTCCCCAGATGCAACGGTTCTTGTCGTCAGCCTGTGGGGGCCAGGGATCCCTCGATAACCAGGCAAAACCGCGAGACCAAGGCGTGTTGCTGTTTCAACAACTCGAGCAAGGCAGATTCTTGGCCAGTGGCTGCTGAGATCAAGATCCTTGGTTTCATTGGCAAATCAGGAGAAGGGCGTTCTAGCTCAGACGGTCAGGATCTGAGATCCCACGGGCAAAACCATAAGTACAGCTTTTTTTCAATGACAGTCATCACAGCAGTACAAATCCATCTCTTGTGGGATAGGGATTCTGCTCACCTGCAGATTCCCCATGAACTCGGAAAGAGCTATAAAGCCAAGCAGGGGCTAGATGGATTCTTGCGGCACTTCTGAGCCTTTTTCAGGTTGAGCAACACTGGGCCGGTTCTGGCGAGTTGCTTGTACAATCGCCACCGTAAGCAAATGGGAGAGCAGACCCACAGGCCCAGCAAACAAGCACAAAATCAGGGAATGGGTTGTCCATACTCGCTTATCCCACCCTTCCAAAAAGATCCAGCGGCCCACAAACAAATCCATGACGATGTAGTGGACCCATCCCGTCGCCATAACGGCGGGTTGACTGAATAGGCCAGTTAAGCTGGTCAGAGACAGTTGAGGGTCGGAAAATTCCTTGAGAACATCGGCATTAAACCCGGTGACCAAAAGATACAAATAAACCGCCGCCAAAATAGCGATGGGCAAAAGCGATTCCATCACCTTGCGGGTTACCTTCCAACCCGGCAACAGAATCATCATTGCCCAAAAGGGCAGAGCAAACCAGTTGGCCCCGTTAAAGATCATCTCCAGCATGCTTGGCAGCCCCCAACGCTACCTGTCCATTATCGGCCTAATGCCCCCTGGGGATCCCTGCAGTAGCGGGTGGAAATGGATAGGAGTTATTCCTGACTTGCCCTGAAGTTTTTTTCTGGAGCCAGAGGGATCCCGGTCGCTATTCCGGTTGGCGGAGCCTAGCAGTCGCAATGGAGCTGACCGCACGGCCACTGTCGGTGGTGGCAGCAATGCAGGAAATCCGGGATCCGGTGTCGGTCATGGCCCAGAAGCTGCTGATGCTTTTGGCGGTAGAGGTGGGTTGAGCCGGGCCGGTGGGGGATTCTACTGCCACAGAGTCTGGGGATTTCTCCTGAGAAGGGAGCAACACCACAGGTTCCTCACCCCGTTGGGCTGCTGCAACTTTTGGGGCGGGATGTTCTGGTGTGGGCTCAGGGGCTTCTTCTTTGCGGGCGGCCTCTGCAGCAGGGACATTCCGGGGAGAGGGCTGCTGAACCAGCCTCTTGTCAAGGGGTGGTCGTGGCGCGGCAGCGGGGGGTGCAGGGGGGGCTTGGCCGGCGATCTTTCCCCATAAGGCTTTGAGGAGTTGCCACATGGCTGGGTTGGCTACTGAGGGAGAGAGCAGTGAGGAATGGTGTTATCCTGCCATGCTCTGGCCTGAGAATCCATCCCCTCTGCCAGTCTTGATAGAGCAAAGTCATAACGAGTATGATTAAGTAGCTTGCTTAGGGAGAAAGTTCAACATGGCGCAGATTCGCGAGATTCCCCTTGCCCAAATTCGCCGCCCTTTGCCGCGGCAAACGGATCCGGATAAGGTGCAGGCGCTGATGGCTTCCATTGAAGCAATCGGCCTACAGGAGCCCATTGAGGTTTTGGAAGTGGAAGGGGAGTATTATGGGTTCTCCGGCTGCCATCGCTACGAGGCATTTGTCCGCTTGGGCAAGGAGCGGATCCCCTGCCGGGTGCGAAAAGCGCCACGTGCTGTTTTGAAGCTACACCTGGCCTGAGAGGGATCCCTTCTGGCCCGGCTCCTCTTGGGCGGTGTAGCCCCGTTCGTAGGCAAAACGCACCAGTTGCGAGCGATTTTCCAAAGAAAGCTTGCTGAGGATGTTGGTCAGGTGAGTTTGCACAGTGCGCGGGCTGATGAACAGCTTCTCGCCGATTTGCTTGTTGGTGAAGCCGCGAATGACTTCCCGAAAGACCCGCTCCTCAGCAGGGGTCAGAGGCAATTCGGGTGGGGTGGGGCGGGGGTCCGCTTCGGGTTTTGGCTGGGACTGCTGTTGGATTAGCCGCAAAATTTCCGATTGGGTGCGGCGGGAGCGTTCAATCTGGGCCTCGATTTTGGCCACCAACTCCAGGGGTTCAAAGGGCTTGATGATGTAGTCATCCGCCCCCCGCTCGTAGCCCTGAACCCGGTCATCGATCTCTCCCCGCGAAGAGAGAAAAATGAAGGGGACGAGCTCGCCGCCGCGCTGTTGGCGCAGTTGTCGGCAAAACTCAAAGCCGTCCATTTCCGGCATCACCACATCTGAAACCACCACATCCGGCTGCTCTTGGGCAAACAGGCGCAATCCTTCCACACCCGAAGCGCCTGTAGAAACCCGATAGCCATGCTGAGTCAGGTGGCGGCTCAGCACCTTCAGGGAGAGGGGATCGTCATCTACGACCAGTACACGCTTCATGAGAACCCGAGGAGGCTGTCAAGGAAAAGGGTAAAGCGCTATTACCCGTTATCTGTCGCTATTTTAGGGAGACGGACAGGATTCGTCATTTGGCTACGGAGACTGAACCCATGATAGTGGTTTCAGAAGTGGTCTGGTTGAAAGCTGAGAACCACGGTGGCTGTAAAGATGGGGGACTGAACCTGGCCCTCTAAGCTCCCATTCCCGAGTACTGTTGCAAGCCTTTGCGCCACAACCAGCGGTTAGCCAGCCAGAGCAGGCCCGTCCAGGCCAGGCCCAGGCCAAAACCGCGCAGAATGTCCACCGGGATCCCTGCCCAGAGGCTGGCGGGAAAGTGCACCAGGTAGGGGAAGGGTGTCCAGGCCAAGAGCTGGCGCACGGGGGGTGGGAACACCTCCAGAGGAGCAATCACCCCCGAGAAAAACAAGTACATCAAAAAATGGAACTGCTCCAAGGCCGTCACCCGCTCCACCCAAAAGGCCAGCAGCGCCAAGGTGTACTGCATGAGAAAGCGCAGGGCAAAAGCCAGGAGAATGGCCAGGGATCCCAGCCCCACCTGGGCCCAAGAGGGGATCCAAAAGGCACGGGGGTAGAGGACGAAGAAAAGGGCGATTAAAACCAGGGTAAAGGGGAGACGGGCCAAGCGCTCCATCAGGTGGCTGGCCACATGGTGCCAAGCGGGATCCAGAGGCTGCAACAGGAGGGGAGATAATCTGCCTTCGACCACCTCTCGCTCAAAGTCCCAGATGACCCAGACGATGGTGAACTGGCGCACCAGGAACACCGCCAGAAAGTAGCGGATGAACTCCAGAGCAGACAGCGAGAAGTCTCCTGAGCGGGCTGCCTCGCCCCACACCCCCATCATGATCAGGGGCAGGGATCCGGCCAACACCCACAGGATCAGCTCGGCCCGGTACTCCAGCATGTAGGCGTAGTAGGCGGAGAAGAGGGCACCCAACTTGCGCAAAAAGGCGTTCATGAAGATTCCGGTTTTGTAAGCGTTGCGGAGCAATACGAGGCTAGCGGACGCAAGGTGGGCAACAAGCCGGCCAGGCTGACCACCGCTCCCACCACGACAATCGAGGGCGGTGCTACGGGTGAGGGCTGTCCAACCAGAGTCTCCAGACGGAGCAGATGAATCTCTTGCTCAGGAGTGGTGCCCCAGCGGATCAGAGCAACCGGGGTATCGGGAGCTTTCCCTCCGGCCAACAATTCGGCGGCAATGTGGCTGAGGTTGTGCATGCCCATGTAGATCACCAGGGTTTCCACCGCCCCGGCCAAAGCCCGCCAATTGACCTGAGGGCGGTATTTCCCTGCCGCCTCATGTCCGGTAACAAAAGCAACTGAGGAGCTGAGGTCGCGATGGGTGAGAGGGATCCCGGCATAGGCGCTGGCGGCAATGCCCGCCGTAATGCCCGGCACCACCTCCACTGGGATCCCGGCCTGCACCAGAGCCAACATCTCCTCTCCCCCCCGCCCAAAGATGAAGGGATCCCCCCCTTTGAGCCGCACCACCACGGCTGCCGTCCGAGCTTTCTCCATCAGCAAGGCTGTGATCTGCTCCTGGGGCAAGGTGTGAGCGCCGCAGTGTTTGCCAGCATAGATCCGTTCTGCCGTCGGCGGGATCAGCTCCAGGATGGAGGATCCCACCAGAGCATCGTAGATGACCACATCCGCGTGGGCGAGTAGCGCCTTTCCCTTCACCGTCAGCAGCCCTGGATCCCCAGGCCCTGCCCCCACCAAATACACTTTGCCCATCTCAAGTCCTGGTCGCGTCATTGCTGTTGGAAATATCCATTTTGAGGGAACGGGAAAGATGCGGCTATTCCAGCGCCGGGCTAAAAGCCTGGAGTGTCTCCACAATGGCCTGCATCAGTTGAGGATCCCGCCAGAGGGGCGGCTCCACCTGGATTTGGAGCAGAGGCCATTCCCGCTGTAATCGCTGAGCCTGTTCTTGTAGGGCGCGCAGCAGACCGCCTGGAAAGAGAAAAAACGGCAGCACCCGTAGACGGCACTGGCTAAGGCGCAAGCAATGGATCACGACCGCTTCTAAGGTGGGGGACTGGGCAGCAAAAGCCACATGCAAGGGGATCTCGGGCAAGCGCCGTTGCACAGTTTGGATCCCTGCTTGGAGCTGGGCGGCAAACCCCGGCAGACGGCTGCCATGGCCAAGCACAATCCAGGCATCTGCCCGTTCGCCGGATTGCCTGAGCGTTGCAGAGCAAGAGGGCTGTGGAGCCAGAATGCGAGCCACCAACAGATCCAGGAGGGCCGGGTGCTGGCCAATGGGGGGTGTTAACCGGATGGGCAGGCGCGGCCAGCGAGCTTGAACCTGCTTCACCGCAGCCGGTAAATCCTCTTCCACATGGGATCCCTCGCCCATAAACAGTGACAGCAGCACCACCTGATTGGGAGATCGGCCTGCGCCCAGCCAAGCTGCCAGCCGTCCCTGAATCTGCTCGGCCAAGGTGAGAGGCTGACCTTCCAACTGGGCCAGCTCCACCGGCTGAGGGGCCAGCCGCTGCCGCACCCGTGCCAACAAATCTGCCAAAGCCTGCTGATAATCGGGATCCCGGCTGCCGTGACAAACCAAAAAAACCAGTGGATCGGGGGACATGGCAGAGGTTAGGGATCCCAGCGGAACGGCTCTATTTTGCCACTTTAGGGGATCCCGCCAACTTTTCGTGTAGGATCTGCGCGTATGATTTGAAGAGTACACACCCTCTTTCCCAGCTTCGTCAGCCCTTTCCCAGGTTTTCATGTCATTTGAGAATCGTTCCACCGCCCCCGAACTCTTAATCCATGTCTTGCGGGAGGGGTTGACCGAATCTATCCATCATTGCCAAGCTGTCGTGGCCGATAGCCGCGGGCGTTCTCTGGCCATGGCCGGCAACAGCACCACCCCTGTTTTTGCCCGTTCTGCCCTCAAACCTTTCCAAGCACTGGCCATGCTCTCCACCGGCATCCGCGAGCGCTACCGCCTCAGCGAGAAAGATATTGCCATCATGTGCGGATCCCATCAGGGCACCACGGCTCATGCGCGGCAGGTGTTCAGCATACTGTGGCGGGCCGATCTGTCTCCCGATTTGCTGGTCTGCCCCACCCCACCCGGCAAGCCCAGCCCCCTTTGCCACAACTGCTCCGGCAAACATGCCGGCATGCTTATGGCCAGCCGCGCCCAAAACTGGACCTTGTCGGACTATGCCCAGCGGCAGCATCCGGTGCAAGCGCTGGTGCGGGCCAAGTTGGCGGATTTGCTGCAAATGCCCTCGGAGGAGTTTTTGTTTGCGCGGGATGACTGTGGGGTGCCCACCTACCAATTGCAACTGAACCACCTGGCTTCTCTATTCGCCCAACTGACCGCCGGCGAGCGGCCCGACTTGGAATCGGTAGCACGGGCCATGACCCATCACCCGGAGATGGTGGCCGGACAGGGGTGTTTCGACACGGAATTGATGCGGGCCACTCAAGGGGATCTGGTGAGCAAATCGGGTGCTGAAGGGATCCAGTGCATTGGCCGGGTGGGGGAAGGCATGGGCCTGGCCATCAAGGTCCAGGATGGAGCCGCCCGGGCCAAGTATGCCCTGGCTTTGCACCTGCTGCAGCGCATGGGCTGGATCCAGCCTGCCGCCGCCGAGATGCTGGGGGAGCGCTTCCTTCGCGTCGGCCCCTACACCCGCCTCGAGGTAGAAGGGGAGCTGCGCATGCCTTGAAGACTCAGCGCTGGAAGGGGTTTTGGTAAGGATTGGGGTTGGAGCTCTGGCCTTTGTTGCGGTACTTAGGATTGATGGTCAAGGTGCCGGATCCCAGGCCCCGCTGCGCCAAGAACTCCAGGTTGCGGCGGCGCATGGTGGTGTCGTAGTCGTTCTTGACGCGATCTTCGAGGATGGCCACCTGCTGCAGCGCGCTCAGCAAGATAGCAGCAGCTTGCTCGGAGGTGTAGCCATTCTGGGAGGCATAGCGCACGGCAAACTCGTCGGCTGCTACCTGGGCCTTCTGGCCCTTCTCCGCTTTGCGCAACAGAAACACCGCTGACGCGGCCAAGCCTGCTGCTAAGCCAACGCCGAGGTTATCTCCCATCTGCAGCTCTACCAAAATGCCCATGCTGCCGGCCCCGATCAAGGCGGGATACAGCAACAACGCCGACCAGTTATCCCCCAAAGCCAGCTCTGTGGCCATCACCGCCTCTCGCAAGAAGTAGATCTTCTGCTGGTCAGGGCTCAGCTTCTGCCAACGGCTGAGGTCAATGGCAAAGCGAGAGTACTTTTGCCAGGGGAAGCGCCACAACGGCTGCACAACCCGAGACTGGTCAGGGGTGCCGATCTCGATCTGCACTTCAGGGCGGATCTCCACTGGGAGAAACTGGATCAGGCGGTCAAAGTCGGAAATGGTATACATGCTGGCACAGTGCGGCTAAGGGAGCGGCTGGAGAGGATTACCCATAGTAAAAGATTCTAGCCTTCCTTGCAGGCCAGCTCCAAGCAAGCTTTTTGCAATAGGGCTGGCGGCAGAGGGACAAGCCTGAGCCTAGATGGAAAGGGGGTATGCCGCGTAACATACTCCCGACCCTGTAGCTAGCTTCCCGCAGGGTTGCTACGCATACAGCGCGGGGCTTCTCGGCGGTTTAGCTAAACCTGAGGTGAGCAATCTATTTGGCGGATTGCCCAAGGGACTGAATTTATCATCCCAGTCAAACCCTTGAGGACCAAGACAGCCGTTATCTTAGTTTGAAGAGGGATCCCTGCTGGGGTGTTTGAGATTGGTCAAATCGTTGAGGCGGCGCAGGATCCCCCATCCCTGTAGGGCCTCCAGCAGGGCTTCCCGCACAACCGCTACCGTCTCTTGGTCGAGGGCCAACCGCAGATAATCCACCGCCAGCCGGGTTTGCTCGGGATCCAAGTGAGACATTAAACTCTGCAAGCGGCGAACGCCCGCCAGCCGTCGGAAGGGATCGGGAGAAGCAATGTCGCTGAGGTCGCGCTCCAATTGAGACCGTTGCCGCTCTTGTCGGCCCCTGAGCCACTCCCCAAACAGCAGCGACAACAAGGCTAGAGTGGCCAATCCCTGTAGAATGGCACCGGTGGCCAGCCAGCGTTGGGTGGATTCTGCCCAGATGGAGATGAGGGTGTAGGTGCCCAAGGTGGCGGCTGCTCCCGAACCAATTGCCAGCAAAAGCCAGCGATCCGCCTGCCGAAACCAAGCTTGCCACTCCTGCCAGCGGCGGTTGAACTCAGGGCTGCGCACCCCCTGTAGCCCCAACATCACCAAGGTGCCCACCCCCAGAGAGAGCGCCAGCCGCCCATTCCAGAAGGCCAGCCCTGCCAACGCCAAGGCCGACAGAGCCAAAACCCGCCACTGCGGCCCCGATAGGATCCACAGAGCAACTTGGGATCCCGTCTCCACTGCCCCACGCCCCACCCGCTGCAGATATTCTGGCCAGGATCCCTGGCCGGAAGAAGGGCGACCCGATTGATGCTTCACCGATGGCAACTCCCAAAACTCGGCCCTATCTGGCCCTTTGCAAGCGGCAAGATAGATCAACGCTCCTTAAATTATGCTCTTATGCTTTATAGAGTCGAGGTAGGCTTTCCACCCTTGGGCTTGCAACTGGTCGTTTTTCTCCTGCACCGCCTGTTTTAGGCTTTCCCGATAGGCGATCACCCGCCGGAGCAGATCGGGATCCCCACTGGCTAGGATCTGCACCGCCAACAGACCCGCGTTGTAGCCGTTGCCAATGGCCACCGTGGCCACCGGGATCCCTTTGGGCATTTGCACAATTGAGTACAGGGAGTCGATCCCCTGCAGGGATGGGCTGAGCACCGGCACCCCGATCACCGGCAGGGGGGTGAGAGAGGCCACCATCCCCGGCAAATGGGCTGCTCCCCCTGCCCCGGCAATGATGACGCGGATCCCTTGGGTATGGGCGCAGCGGGCAAACTCTACCATCGCCTCGGGAGTGCGATGGGCGCTGAGGATCTGCAATTGGTAAGGGATCCCAAACTCCTCACACACCTGGGCGGCAGGTGCAAGGGTGGGCAAATCGGAATCGCTGCCCATTACGATGGCAACGAGGGGGGAGAGTTCCATATCGCTAAGCGACGCTAACGCGAAAGGCTGCTGGCCCGGCGTAGCCGATCCATCATCGCATAGCCCAACCCCGTCGAGATGGGTGGGGGCTCTGCCAGCAGGAGCGTAGCATCTCCCTCATCCAGTCGGCGCAGGCTGGCAAAGAGGGCGCGGGCGGCTGCCTTGGGATCCGAACCCAAACACTCCAAACTGAAAGTGATCCCCGGCCAATGGCGGGAGAGGGTGTTCAGCAGAGCCTGCGGATCCGTGGCAAAGCTGAGGATGCCCAGGTGGGAATGACCGGTTGTCAGGTGCTGCACCTGTTGCCAATCGCCGGGCTGAAGCTGGGCAAAAGGGGTGGGCAAAAGCCGGAGGGGCTTACTGGGGGCATAGTGGCTGCTCAGTCGTCCCGGCGCTTCTGGCGGGCCCGTTGTGCCATCCTTGGGGGCCTGTTCTGGGGGCAACCGGATGGGCAACCCCAGGTGGGCCTCCAGGGCTTCCAGTGGGATCCCTCCTGGGCGCAGCAGCGTTGGGATCCCTTCGGGGCTGAGCTTTAGCACGGTGGACTCCAGGCCCACGGCACACTCTCCCCCGTCCAAGATGTAAGGGATCCGCCCTCCCAACTCTGCATAGACGGCCTGGGCTGAGGTGGGGCTGATGCGGCCAAAGCGATTGGCACTGGGGGCAGCCAGAGGGGTTTGCACCGCCTGCAGCAAAGCTTGAGCCACCGGGTGAGCGGGCACCCGCAGGGCAACAGTAGGCAACCCGCTGCTCACCAGATCCGGCACGGTGGGGCACTTGGGCAGCACCAAAGTCAGGGGCCCCGGCCAAAAGGTGTCGATCAGGGATCCCAGCAGAGCACGGGCGGTGGGAGTAAAAGCCGACACATCCACCAGCCACCCCTGCAATTGCTCTAGGGTCACCCCAGCCGGCAGATGCAGGATCAGGGGATCGAAGCGGGGGCGCTCCTTGGCGGCAAAAATGTTTGCCACTGCCTGCTCATCCAAGCCATGGCCCGCCAGGCCGTAAACCGTCTCCGTGGGGATGGCCACCAACTGGCCCTGCAGCAAGGCCGCAGCCGCTACGGCAATGTGCTCAGGAGTGGGCGAAAGAATTTCCGTCTGCATCCATAACTCGGATTTGGGGTGGGGCTAGGGATCCCGTTCTGCAATCCATTTTCGCGCCTGGTAGAGGGCGATGTTGATTTGATCCCCAAACAGCAGCGCCAAGGAAGTGAGCCAAACCCAGAGCAGCAGCACAATAGCTGCCCCCACCGCCCCGTAGACTTGGTTGAACTGCCCAAAGTGCTCCACGTAAATCCGCAACCCCCACGACACCCCAACCCACAGTAGGCTGGCCACGATGGCCCCCGGCCAAATCGGGATTTGGGGTCGGCGCAGGCTGGGGCCAAATCGATACAGCACCCAGCAGGAGAAGACGACCAGCCCCAAGGAAATTGGCCAAGTGAGGATCCCCCACAAGTTCAACCCCAGCTCTCGCAGGGGATCCAACTGAGTCGGCCCGCCAACCTCCTGGGCTAAGGATCTCGCTTTCATGGCCAAGAAGCGCAAAAAGCTGGCACTGAACAAAAAGATCAAGCTGGCCAGTCCGGTCAACCCCAGGGTGGCGAGCATCCAAACCAGCGAGATCAGCTTGCGTCTCCAGAAGGGACGGCGCCTATCTTGAGGGATCTCATGGCTGAGATCCAAAGCTGTCATCACCGCCCCCATGGCTCCAGAAGCAGCCCACAGGGTGCCCAAGAAGCCGAGCGACAACAACCCCCGTTCGCGTCAGCGGTGCGGAGCACTTTTTTGCCCGAAGCGGAGCTCGCGCACATACCGATCCAAAAGCGCCAGAGCCTCTTGGGGAGCAATTTGGCTCAACTGCTCCATCAAGCGCTCGAAGGCTTGCTCAGAGGAGCCGACAAACAGCCCAACCCCGGTCAGGAGCGTGAGGATGAAGGGGAACAGCGCCAACATCGAGCTATAGGCCATTTCAGAGGCCAGGCCAATCGCGTAAGCGGGACGGAGTCCTTACAGCCGGTAGCGCATCGCGTTTTCCCAGGCCAACCGCAGGGTTAGCCAGACCAACTCTCGCCGGGAACGCCGTCCTGACGACGCGAACGGGATCCCCAGCGCCCGCAGCTGCTCAACCAGTTGCTCCAACAGCCTCATGGTTCAGCACTTCAGCCCACCGGGGTAGGTACTGGGAAAAATCCTGTTTTTTGACAAACCGAAAAGGCCCGGATAGGGATCCCCAGATCACTTGATCGGTCTCCGGATCCCGACCTTGATCCAAGCTGTGAAAGTAGTCGGCTCCGATCTCAAACTCGCTGTACAAATAGGTGGTTCTGCCTTTGCGTTCAACAATACAGCCTTTGCCGGGCAGGCTGCGGCCCCGATAGCAGGATCCCGTCCATTCCACCTGGGTGACACAGCCGGGCAAGAGTTCCAACTCCGCTGCTGTCAGACCGGCCAATTTCCCCTTCGCGTAAGCGTTGCCTAGCAACAACTCCCGACCGGCGCACCTGTAGGAGTCAGGAGCTGTCAGAGCATAGTTTTGAACCCGGATCCCATCTGGAGTATCGAAGAGGTGGATCACCCGCTGTCGGTAAGGCTGCTCAGGATAAATGTCGTACAGTTGCTCCACGTAAAACCCCACCCCCTGCAACACCGACCAAGGCAAGGGGCATTGGTACACATGAATGTTGGCAAACCAGACGGGCTCTGCAATCGCCTGTTGTAGGTTGTTGAAGTGCCCTGCCATCCAGGTGGCCAGTTGAGCCAGTTGTGGGGAAACAGACATAGGTTCAGATGGATTCAATGGATTGAAATCGAGAAGATTCAGATCGAGCGCTCCTGATCCTGCAGACTTTGTCCAACTGTCAGGGACTCCGTCCCGATGGCGCACTCCATAACACACTCTACAAAACTACACCAGGGAATAGCTTGGTAGCCCTGTACTTGAGTGCGGGGTGGAAAAGCCCTTGGGCAACTTGATTTAAGGGAATTTAAGGGATTTAATTTAAGAGAGCATTGTTGCTTACCGTCACCCGCCCTGTCTCTGGCGGAGTTGTTGCCATGGGCAGGGGAACCGCAACCCTGTGGCGACGAGGCCGTTCGCGCCACTCGGACGGAGTTCTTGAAGGGGATTGGGTTGCAGGGACAGGCTAGAGTAGAGGAGCCGGACTCCTGTGCCTCTTGAGATCTCGTCTAAGATGGTATTGATGTCGGCCCTACCCATTCCGCTGCTGGGGCAATCCTTGTCTGCTCTGAAAGACTGGGCGGTTGCCCAAGGACAGCCGGCCTATCGCGGGCAACAACTGCATGCTTGGATCTACCAAAAAGGGATCCGCTCCCTGGAACAGGTGACGGTGTTTCCTAGGGCTTGGCGAGAGGCGGTGCAAAGCTACCCAGTGGGACGCTCGCGCATTGTGCAGCGGACAGAGGCCCGCGATGGTACTGTGAAGTTTCTGCTGGGGTTGGCGGATGGGCAGTTGATCGAAACGGTAGGGATCCCAACGGCCAAGCGTCTGACGGTCTGCGTCTCTTCTCAGGTGGGCTGCCCGATGGCCTGCGATTTCTGTGCCACCGGCAAGATGGGCTACCGGCGCAACCTAGAGCTGCACGAGATTCTGGATCAGGTGTTGACGGTGCAGGAAGATTTTGGCCGTCGCGTCAGCCATGTGGTCTTTATGGGCATGGGGGAACCCCTGCTCAACCGCGATACGGTGGTACAAGCCATCCGCAGCCTGAATCAAGATATCGGCATCGGCCAACGGCATATCACCCTCTCGACGGTGGGGGTACCCCGGCAAATTGCCTGGCTGGCGCAGCAGGATCTGCAAGTTACCCTGGCCGTCAGCTTGCATGCCCCCAATCAAGACCTGCGGCAACGGTTGATCCCTTCGGCAGCCCACTACCCTCTGGACACTCTAATCCAGGATTGCCGCGACTACATGCTGCGCACCGGGCGGCGAGTCAGTTTTGAATATACCCTGCTATCGGGGGTCAACGACCTGCCCATTCATGCCCGCCAACTGGCGCAATTGCTGCAGCAGGCCAGCCGGTCAGGGGTACAACTGCACGTGAACCTGATCCCTTACAACCCCATCTCTGAAGCTGACTATCAACGCCCCCACCCGACACGGGTCAGAGAGTTCGTCCGCCAGCTCGAACAGCACCAAGTGCGGGCCACTGTGCGCCAAACCCGTGGCTTGGATGGCAATGCCGCATGTGGTCAACTGCGGGGATCCTTCCTGCGTTCTTTGCCAGGGGATTTGTAATCGCCGCGCAACGCTTGCGCGGGTGCATCAGCTCAGTCCGCAGGCGCATTTTAGCCAGGCGGCATCCTGTTCTGGCAAGGTGGCGTGGTGCATGGCGTAAACCTGCCGGTGATACTCGTCCAGCCAGGCTCGCTGCACCTCGTTCAACAGTTCCCAATCGATTAAGCGCCCATCAAAAGGGATCCAAGTTAGGGAGCGAAAGCCCATCCAGCCCTCGGGCTCGGGAATCGCAATCACCTCGTAGAGGTTCTCCAGGCGGATCCCACCCCATCCCGGCTGGTAGTAGCCCGGCTCGATGCTGTTGATCATGCCCACTTTGAGAGGGGTGCTGGCGCGGCGGTGGATCCCGTTGGGCCCCTCGTGGACATTCAAAAAGGCGCCGACACCGTGGCCGGTGCCATGGCCATAGTCCAGCCCGGCCTGCCAAAGGGTAGAGCGGGCGATCCCATCCAACGAGACTCCATAGGTGTCGGGGGGGAAGATCTGGCGGGCGCATTGAATGTGGGCCTTGAGCACCTCGGTATAGCGCCGCTTGCACAAGGGATCCGCGGGTTGCGAGCCAATCCAAACGGTGCGGGTATCGTCGGTGGTGCCCCCCAAGTAGTGGGATCCGGAGTCCAACAAAAACAGTTCGCCCGGCTGCAGCAGCTTTTGGGGATCCGGAGTGCTGTAGTGGATGATGGAGCTGTTGGCTCCTGCCCCGGCAATGGTGTTAAAGCTCAGGCCCACCCACTCCCCTTCCTCCCGGTAATGGGCCTCCATGATGGCGGCCACATCGGCTTCGCTGATGGGGATCCCCTGTTGGATTTGCCGGTCGATCCAGGCCAGGGTACGGATCTTGGCCCGGCTGGCTTTGCGGTTGGCCAGGCGCATCTGTTCCAGCTCGGTGGGGTTTTTCACGGCCTTGAGGGCTTCTACTGGGTGCTCCAGCTCGCGGCAGCTCGCATCCTGCAGCAGCTCTTGAGTGCCCTGGGTGGTCTGCTTGGGATCCAAGCCCACCGGCGCATAGCTCTTGGCCCATTGGGGCAGTTGTTGGCTGTAGGTCTCGTAGGGCCAGAGTTCCACCCCGGCTTCTGCCAGAAATTGCCGAGATGGGGGACTGAGCCGCTCCAGATCTGTGAATAGAGCCGCTCTATCTAGGCTGACCAAAGCATAGGCCCAAAACACTGGGTTGTAGGGGATGTCGGATCCCCGCAGGTTAAACAGCCAGGCCACCTGATCCAATTTGGTCAGAGGCAGCAGCCCCACCCGTTTGCGGCGCATCTCCTGCCGCACTTGGGCCAGCTTTTCTGCAGGGGTGGCCCCGCTTAGGTGGGTGGGTACCGAGTCAATGGGCCGGTCAAAGGGAGCGACAGGAGCGGATCCCTGAGCCAGCTTATCCACCAAGTTTTCCATGACCGGGATCAAGAGCACCCCTCCCGCTTGGGCATGGGCCTGCAACTGGCGATAGGTGGCCACTGCCACCGTAAAGGGATCCACCCCCAGGCGAAAGCCGGATCCCAGCTCTTCCACAATCTCCATCAGGCTGGGCTGATTCGGCAGACCTCCTTTGATCACTGTCAATAGATTGGGATCCACCTCCCGCTCCGCCTGTTCGTGATAGCGGGGATCTACCCACAGCCAAGCCCTGTCCCGGGTGATCAAGGCATCCCCCACCGAGCCGGTAAAGCCTGTGATCCACTGACGCCGCTTGCGATGTTCCGGCAAATACTCATTGAGATGCTCATCGGCAGAGGGAACCCAAAAGCCATCCAGATCTTGTTCTCGCAGAAGCTGGCGCAACTGCTGCAAACGGGCAGCAACATCCAGGCGGGGTAAGGTTTGGAGCATGGCAGGAGTAGGGCAAAGCTGTTGTCATTCTAGACAAGGTTAGAAGTTTTCCCTTGCCCCTAGCCCTTGTCCCAAGGGGAGAGGGAAGCTTCCAATGCTGCAATCAGAACAAGAGCGCCCCTGGGTTTAGCGCTCCTCAGGAAAACCCGCTTCCCGCCAAGCCCGCATGCCCCCATCCATCGAGATCACCCGACGATAGCCCATTTTCTGTAGGTTATCGGCTGCCAACGCCGAACGAAACCCGCCGCCGCAGTACAGGACGATCTCCGCTTCTTTGTCGGGGATCACCCTCTCGATGTCCCGCTCAATGATCCCTTTGCTCAAATGGATGGCTCCGGCAGCATGGCCGGCTTGCCACTCCGACTCTTCCCGCACATCCACAAAATAGAAGGGATCCCCTTGCAGTTGTTTTTGCCTGACCTGCTCGACTGTCAGTTCTTGGATGCGGCTTTTGGCCTCGTTGACCAGGGCCAAGAAAGCTGGAGAGTGCTGGGGAGCCATGGAGAACAGGCGCTATGAGCCAAAGCTTATTCCAATCGATCTTATCTGGTCTGGACTTTGGGATCCCAACTGCCCTAAGGCTAGACTGGGATCCAGATTTGCCGGCTGGAGGCCCATGGCTTGAAATCCCGATCTAACTTTCCGCAACTGCTTTGGCCCCTTGCTCTGGCCGTGAGCTGGAGCATCCCCCTTGGATTGACAGCCGGTCACGTCAGCCGGACGGAGTCCTCGGCTTGGGCCCAAGCTGCCCCGATGCCCCTAGAAAGTGGGATCCAGCGGCAAGTTTCCAGCCCACCGCCAGCCGCCCTGGTGGAGTGGCTAAGCCAGCAGGTGGCCGCCGCCAACCGGCGGGATTTGCCAGGGGTGATGGCCGGCTACAGCCCCGACTTCCGCCACCGAGATGGGCTAGACCGGGAAGAGGTGGAAGGTGCCATCCGCAAGCTGTGGAGCTCTCATCCCAAGCTCACCTATTCGGCCCAGATCCTCTCCTGGCGGCAGGTGGGCCCTGAGATTGTTGCGGATATTCTCAGCCAAGTAGAGGGATCCCAATCCTCGGTGCGGGGGGACTTTCAGGTAGAAGCCTCTGCCCTGGTGCGCAATCGCTATCGCCCGGATCCAGCCAATCCCGGACAACTGCTGTTGATTGACCAAGAAGTGCTGCGGGAGGCCAGCACCCTCACCTCTGGATCTGCCCCTCCCACCGTCACCTTGAACCTGCCGGAGGTGGTCAAACCGGGATCCACCTATTCGCTGCAGGCGATTGTGGCAGAGCCTCTCACCCACTCTTTGCTGTTGGGCGCCGTTGCCGAACAACCCGTTGCCGGGGCGGGCTACCCAGAGGTGACTTCGTTTGCTCTCGAACCCCTACAGGCCGGAGGGATCTTCCTACAGGCGGATGCTCCCCAAGAACCCGGTGCTGAGTGGATCTCGGTGATGTTGGTTAACCAAACCGGCATCACGCTGGAGAGTCGGCGTCTTATCGTCAGCGATCGCTTGGCTCTGGAGGGATCCCTGGCCATCCCCACCGTCCCTTAGGAAATCTTCAGGATGATGAGGAATGGCTCTGGGGTAATCTGGACAGGCAGTTGAGCTTGTTAAGATGGGAAACTATGCGCCCCTCAGCTTGTTTGCTTTCTGGTGCTGGCCCTATTTTCGAGCGGTTGCGATAGCGGCGACTCCCTTGGTGCTCCGGTGGTGGATCGCCCCACTCCTGCCAGCAATTGACCGAACAATCCCGAGGGGTCTCGAAAGGTTGGGTCGAGGTGTCTTGAAAGGACCCAACCTCAAGAAACATTGGCATCTTTAGACGCCCGTCCATTCCAAGCCCCGCTACAGCTATCTGCAAAACTATCCGCTCTCTCCCACCCCCAAGGCAACAACAGGCGGTCAGGGAAAGAGCGGTCTAGCGGGCCTTCAACTGGAACCTGACTGCCGGGAGGAACTCCAAGCGAGCCAGAACGTGAAGACTCTTCAGCAGACTGAAGGATCTAAGTTCAGACCGTTAGAGAACAGCCCCGGCGCACAGCCGGCTGAACCCAACTTGACGACCCTTACAACTACTACTATCTGGCATCCGCAGGAACCTCCCTTACTAAACGACACCCTGAGACTAGCACAAATCTTTTCTTGTTTTCTCGATCAGGGAGTTCATGCGGTGGTTTGTTGGAGCCGTTTGAGAGCTCCAGGCGCTCTGGGTGACCGTGGGCTTCGGATCCCCTGTCCCACAAGAGGGGTGAGGGATGGACTGCTGAGGATAAGGCAACAGCGTAGGATAGAGAGACGCCCTTTAGGTTGCTCGAGTTGCCGTGGACTACAAAAGTACCCTCAACCTGCCCCAAACTCAGTTTCCCATGCGGGCAGAGGCCGCCAAGAGAGAACCCGCCATTCAAGCCTTTTGGCAGGAAGAGCAAATCTACCAACGCCTTGCCGACCACAATCCTGGGGATCCCTTTGTCCTGCACGATGGACCGCCCTACGCCAATGGCGATATCCACATGGGCACCACCCTCAACAAGATCCTCAAGGATATCGTCAACAAGTACCACATCCTGCAGGGGCGCAAGGTGCGCTACGTGCCCGGCTGGGATTGCCACGGCCTGCCCATCGAACTGAAAGTGTTGCAAAGCCTCACCCCGCAGGAGCGGGAAAACCTCACCCCTCTGCAGCTGCGACAAAAAGCCAAGGAGTACGCCCTGCACTACGTTGATGTGCAGCGGGCCAGTTTTCAGCGCCTGGGGGTATGGGGATCCTGGGATCGGCCCTACCTGACGCTGTCGCCGGAGTACGAAGCCGCACAAATTGAGGTGTTTGGACAAATGGCCCTCAAGGGCTACATCTACCGCGGCCTCAAACCCGTCCACTGGAGCCCCAGCTCCCAGACGGCTCTGGCGGAAGCGGAGCTGGAGTACCCTGACAACCACATCTCCCCCAGCATCTACGTGGCCTTTCCCCTGCAGAGCCTCAGCCCGGCGGCGCAGCCGGCTTTGGAGCCTTTCATGCCGGGCCTGCGGGCAGCCATCTGGACCACCACCCCTTGGACGATCCCGGCCAACCTGGCTCTCTGCTTTAACCCCAAGCTCACCTATGCAGTGGTGGAGTCTCCCCGCTTCGGCCTGCTGTTAATCGCCGCCGATCTGCGGGAGCGGCTGGAGAAGGTTCTGGAGACGCCTCTGGAGATCAAGGCCACCCTGCCGGGATCCGCTCTGGAATACAGTCAAGGACGGCACCCCCTCTTCGACCGCACCAGCCTCTGCGTGCTGGGGGACTATGTCACCACCGAGTCCGGCACCGGCATTGTGCACACAGCTCCGGGGCATGGGGAAGATGACTTCAAAACCGGCCAAAAGTATGGTCTGCCCATTCTCAGCCCTGTGGACGATCAGGGGAGATTTACCGCCGAGGCCGGATCCCAGTTCGTCGGGTTGGATGTGCTCTCCAAGAAGCCGGAGACCAGCGGCAATGCTGCTGTCATCCAGGCTCTGCAGGCTGCGGGGGCTTTGCTCAAGGAAGAGCCCTACAACCACAAATATCCCTACGACTGGCGCACGAAAGAGCCAACGATTTTCCGGGCCACCGAGCAGTGGTTTGCGTCTGTAGCTGGCTTCCGGGAGCTGGCCCTGCAGGCCATTAAAACCGTGAAATGGATCCCGGCCATCGGGGAGAACCGCATCACTGCTATGGTGTCGGAGCGCTCGGATTGGTGTATTTCCCGCCAGCGGGCTTGGGGCGTGCCCATCCCCGTCTTTTACGACGAAGAAACCGGCGAGGTTCTGCTCACCGCCGAGACCCTCGACCACATCAAGGCCATTTTTGCCCAGGAGGGATCCGACGCCTGGTGGCAGCGCCCGGTGGAGGAGTTGCTGCCGGAGAAGTACCGCCACAATGGCCGCACCTACCGCAAAGGGATGGACACCATGGACGTGTGGTTTGACTCCGGCTCTTCCTGGGCGGCAGTGGCCAAGGCGCAGGGGTTGGGCTACCCGGTGGATCTGTATTTGGAAGGCTCCGACCAACACCGAGGCTGGTTCCAATCCAGTTTGCTTACCTCCGTGGCCGTCAACGGCCATGCCCCCTACAAGGCGGTGCTCACCCATGGGTTTGTGCTGGACGAGAAAGGCCAGAAAATGAGCAAGTCCCTGGGCAATGTCATCGATCCGCTGGTGTTAATCAACGGCGGCAAAGATCCCCAGACGGATCCCGCCTACGGGGCGGATGTGCTGCGCCTGTGGGTCTCCAGTGTGGACTACTCCGGGGATGTGCCGCTGGGTAAGACCATTCTTGGGCAAATGGCGGATGTATATCGCAAAATCCGCAACACAGCTCGCTTTTTACTGAGCAACCTCTACGACTTCAATCCAACTCAGGATGCCGTTCCTTTTGAAGCCTTGACGGAGTTGGATCGCTACATTCTGCACCGCCTGCACGAGGTGGGATCCGAGATCGGCGAATCTTTTGCAAGCTATCAGTTCTACCGCTTTTTCCAGGCGATTCAGAACTTCTGTGTGGTGGATCTCTCCAACTTTTACCTGGATATTGGCAAGGATCGCCTCTACATCAGCCATGCCCAAAGTCTGCGGCGGCGACAATGTCAAACGGTGCTCTCCCTGTTGCTGGAGAACTTGGCCAAGGCCATCGCCCCCGTTCTCTCCCACCTGGCCGAAGAGATTTGGAGCCATCTGCCCTATCCCAAGCCCACCCGTTCGGTGTTTGAGGGGGGGTGGATGAAGCTGCCGGAGCACTGGCGGGATCCCCAGTTGGCAGCCATTTGGGAGCAGCTGCGAGAGGTGCGCCAAGAGGTGAACAAGGCTCTGGAGCAAGCCCGTACCGGTCGCGTTAGCGGGACGGAGTCCTTTAAGCCCATCGGCGCTTCCACCGAGGCCAAGGTAATCCTGAAGGTAGCGGATCCCAGCCTATACGCTCTTTTGCAGGAGCGGGCTGCCGAGTTGCGCTACTTGTTCATCACCTCACAGGTGGAACTGGAGAAAACCTCAGGTCAAGGCTTGGAGGTCTCTGTTTTTCCGGCTGACGGCCAAAAGTGCGTGCGCTGCTGGAACTACTCCACCCGTGTGGGGGAATTTGCCGAACATCCAGAGCTGTGTGAGCGTTGTGTAGCCGCTCTGGCCGGGGAGTTTTGAATTAGGTCGTGTTGATCTTATGTTAGGATAGAGAGAATAATTTATAGAGGAAAGAGGATGAAGTTGGTTTTTTTAGATGAAAACAAATGGCAGAAGA
>NZ_JBSSAH010000012.1:0-63602 GCF_054058415.1 Thermostichus sp. MS-CIW-38
GCGGACTGGAATGGGGCCAACATGATTGCCAAACTTGGGGCTGTCGTAAACCAGCCTAGAGGTCCGTGGTTGGCTTGCCAACTGCAGGGCTACCGTTCGCGCCAGCGGGCCGGAGGCCTTAAGCCCGCCCTGTACTGCGAAGTAGTCAGGGTCGGGTAGTTTACTGAAACAGGTAGGCCAGCCCCACCAGCAGGGCCACCAACCCCACCGCTGTCAGGGTGAAGTGAAGCAGGGAAGTCTTGCCTTTGCGCACCATGTTGCGCATGGCCAGGCGGGTGTAACTCAGCTGGGGGGGGGATCCCGCCCCAACCGAAGGAGAATCTGCAGAAGAAGGCTGCGCCATCAGGATAACCAGAGCGATAATTTACCCTACCTTCAGGCTAGCTTAATCTGCTCCTCCGGATAGAGGTGTTTCCCAAGCTTCGACCTTCCCGCTGAAGAAGGGCCATAGCTGTCGCGCGGGGATCTTCCGGTGCCAAAATAACGACAGCATCCCCCTCTTTTGCCCCCCATGTTGCAAGTTCAGCATCTTTCCTACCATCCGGCAGGCGTTTCCCAGCCCATTCTCAACGATCTTTCCTTTGAGTTGGGCCTGAACCAGTTGGGGCTGATCGTGGGCAAAAGTGGGGCGGGCAAGAGCACCCTGCTGGAGATTTTGGCTGGCTTGGCGCGGCCCACCCAAGGACGGATTACCTGGGGAGGGGCAGAACTTTCCCCCAACCGCTTGCGCAGCATGGCGGGGTTGGTGTTTCAGTTTCCAGAGCGCCACTTTTGCGGCTTGACGGTGCTGGAGGAAATGCGCTTTGGTTATCCAGAGCTACAGAGAAAAGAGATCGAAAACGCCCTCAGACAGGTGGGATTGGAAGGGATCCCTCTACATACCTCCCCAAACCGCCTCAGCGGCGGGCAACAGCGGCGCTTGGCCCTGGCCGTCCAGTTGATCCGTGGCCCGTTTTTGCTGTTGCTGGATGAGCCGACGGCAGGATTGGATTGGTCGGTGCGACGGCAGTTGATCGAGCTGTTGGCTCGGCTAAAGTCCACCTGGACGGTGTTGGTGGTTTCCCACGACCCGGAGGAGCTGTCCTCCATTGCCGATGTGCGGTGGACATTGCAGGCGGGATCCCTGAAGCTGTTGCCGACGGAGGCTTTGCTTCACAGGTAGCGGCGGGGATCCACCGGTTGGCCATTGACGCGCACTTCAAAGTGAACATGGGGCCCGGTGGAGAGGCCGGTGGAGCCGGAAGCAGCAATTGCTTGCCCCCGCTGTACCTGCTGGCCTACCCCAACGGCAACGCGGCTGTTGTGGGCGTACAGGGTGGTGATGCCGCCGCCGTGATTCACAATCACCGTGTAGCCATAGCCGCCGTACCAGCCGGCGTAGATGACGGTGCCCCGGTCGGAGGCTCTCACCGCAGTGCCGGTGGGCACACCAAAATCGATCCCCGCATGAAAGCGGCGACTGCGGTAGATGGGGTGAACCCGCCAGCCAAAGCCACTGGTGATCGGCCCGCGCACCGGAGCGATGAATCGGCCCGTCCCTTGAACGGGATCCCTGCCCCCCTGCTGTTGGGCCTGCTGGGCGATCAGTTGCTGGATGAGGAGAGTCAACTGTTGGGAATCGGCTTCCAGCCGCCGTTGGGCTGCTTCATAGGCCGCGCGTTCGTTGGCCAAGCGTCCCACCAGTTGCTCTTGGGCGGCAGCCTGCTGCTGCAGTTGATTCTTCTGGGCGGCCAGCTCCTGCAAAATCAAGGAAATCTCGTTGCGCTGCATCTCCAGGGCAATGCGCTGTTGATCCACCTCTTTGGCCATTGCTTGCAGCTCTTGGATTAACTGCCGATCCGCCTCGATCAACAGTTGCAGTTGGTGGCGGCGGTCGAAAAACTCGTTCAAGTCACGGCTGGTGAGCAGCAAAGCCCACCAATGTTCGGCCCCCTGTCGCTGCATGTAGCGCAAACGGGCCGCCGTGCCCTGTTGCTGCCGTCTCAGGCGGTCTTCCAGCTCCTGTAGCTCCTTTTGAGCTTGCTCCAGGGCTTTCTGGGCTTGTTCCAGACGATACTGATTGTCGCGAAGGCTGGATTCGGTCTGTCGAATGTTTTGCTGCAGGGATCCCATGCGGCGGCGGGCTTCTTCTTCTGCTTGGCGCAGTTCTCCCAAGCGGCGCTGAGTGCTCTGGATTTGTTGCTGGATCTGCTGCTGCCGCTGTTGCAATTGGTTGACATTCTGCGCCTGAGACGGGGCAACCCCCCCCAGTCCCCCCAACAGCAAGAGGGTGAGCAATCCAAGCATCACCCACACTTTCAGTCTGCGTGCCCCACGACTCAGACTCGTCACTCCTCACACCCTCTGCGACTGACCCATCGACCCTAAGGATACAAAGATCCCCACGGATCTGAATCGGGCCTGAGCTGGCTATTTAGGGCTACTCCGAACAGCAACAGAAGAGCCAGACAGTAGCGACTCCACCTCCGGATCCCACAGGCCTGACGGCATGCAACTCAAGCGGCAGCAACCTCAACGGACTAGAAAAACTAGGAAATGACGATAAACTGGCCGCTCACCTGCTGGCAAACCTCACGCTTAGAAGGCCAACCAAAAAGTTGCCTCATACAGACGGGATACCTTGCGGCACCTTTGGTTTGAGGAATCTTCCTCCTCTTCTCTGCTGAGTTCAGCACCGGTTAGGGAGACAACAAGGCCAGAGCAGGAACCAGCAACGCCGTGAAAAGCTGGGAAAAGCAAACACTCCGGCAAAGGCCACGAACGCGCAAACAGTTGCCCCTATAAAACACCGGCTTTGCTTGTTCCTGAGTCATCTGCTAGGCTTTCCCTTGAAAGAAAAGACGTTTAGGCTTTATGGTTTGTCATTATTTCATTGGCAGGCTGACTTTTTCGTTTTTGGATTGCAATTAAACTTAAGCTAAACCCAAGCAACTGCAAAACACTGAGCGGGTATTTTCCTACAGATGGCATTCGAGGATGCTGAGTGCAGTTTCAGAAAAGGGTTACAGCACCCCTGGTTACTCCATCTGTGGCAGCAGCCGCTGATTGCCGTGATCCGCCTCTGGGCCAGCCCAGCCCAAGCTCTCGAGGGATCCATGCTGGCCATCCGGGCCGGGATCCGCCACATTGAAATCACCACGCAAGTTCCCCAATATCTGGAGCTGATTGCCCAACTGCGACAAGACCACCCGCAGTGTTGGATAGGGGTGGGCACTGTTCTCGATCGGCAGGTGGCGGAGCAGGCTTGGCAGGCAGGAGCCCAGTTTTGCGTTTGCCCCTTCACCGATGAGCAAGTTATCCGCTGGGGTCGGGAGGTGGGGCTGCCCATCGTGCCCGGTGCCCTCACCCCCAGCGAGATCTGGAGGGCGTGGCAGGCGGGGGCAACGGCAGTAAAGGTGTTTCCGGTGGAGAGCATGGGGGGATCCCGCTACCTGCGCCATCTACAATCGGTGCTGGGATCCCTGCCGTTGATCCCCACCGGGGGAGTCACCTTGGCCAAGGCAGCGGAATACCTGCAAGCAGGGGCCTGGGCGGTCGGCGTTGCCGGAGATCTGTTCCCGCCAGAGGATTTGCATTCGGGCTGCCATGAGCTGGAGAATCGACTACGACAGGCGCTGAAACAGCTGGCAGAGCAAAGAAGCAAAACCTGGCCCAATCTGGGCAAACCAGTAGAATAAGGGGCGTGGTGTGAGTGAGGCCCGCATGGATGGATTTTTAGATCTCTATCTGCAATTCAACATCCCCAGCCCGATTGAAGAAGCCACTTGGCGTCATTGGTTCGAGATCTGGCTGAAAGAGCTGGGAGTACAGGAGCCATGCGAGCTCAGCCTTTGCCTCACTTCCGATGAACACATCCGCCAGCTCAACCGCGAGTTTCGCCATCTCGACGAGCCCACCGATGTGTTGGCCTTTGCCGCACAGGAGATGCTTGCCCCCTTTGGGATCCAAGACATAACGGGGGTACGCCTGCTGGGGGATATTGTGATTTCGGTGCCCACCGCCCGCGCACAGGCCAAGGCGCAGGGGCATCGTCTTTCGCAAGAGTTGGCCTGGTTGGCCAGCCACGGGTTGCTCCATCTGCTGGGGTGGGATCACCCGGATGAACTGTCCCTGCAGCGCATGTTGCAGCAACAGCGACAGTTGCTTGCCGCCATCCAACTGGATGGGGAGGTGGCCCATGGCCAACAGCCCTAGTCGGTTGCCGGAGCGTTCTCGCCTGGCGGTGTTCCGGCGGCGCGTCCATTCCGGGCCCACCGGTGTAGACCCAGCGCCTATCTCTGAGGCCGATCCCGCAGCAACTGCCGAGCCTTTGGGAAGGGATCCCTGGCGACGCCCCCCCTCTTGGCAAGTGGCCGACAACTTGGGCAAAAGTTTCTACTACGCGGGCAAGGGCTTGGTCTATGCCATCCGCACCCAGCGCAACTTGCGCATCCACATGGCGGTGGCGGTGATAGCCTTTGGCCTTGGGCTGGGCCTGCGGCTGAGCGCTGTGGAAATGGCCCTGATCAGCCTGACCAGCGGTTTGGTGATGGCGCTGGAGCTGGTGAATACCGCTCTGGAAGCAGTGGTGGATCTCACCCTGGGCAGCAAGTACCATCTCCTGGCCGAGATCGCCAAAGATTGCGCGGCGGCAGCGGTGTTGATGGCGGCAGTGGCGTCCTTGATGGTGGCGGCTTGGCTATTTCTTCCGCCCTTGGTGTTGCTGCTGCAAGATGGCTTCCCGGCAGCAGGGTAGCTCCCCGATTGGACAGGAAGTTTCCTATCCAGACGGCTGGGAGTGGATCACCACCCGTCCTCCCTGCCGGTCCAGGTTGAGCAGTTTGGCCTCCGCTTCAATATCCAACTGCGCCCAAGCGCTGACCATCGCGGATCCCACCCGTTCCCGATTCTCGGGAGCACAGAGGGCCAGAAGAGTGGGGCCGGCTCCGCTGATCACCACTCCATAGGCTCCGGCAGCCATGGCTGCAGCTTGAACCGTTTTGAACCCGGTGATCAGCTCCATACGCGCCGGCTGGTGCAGCCGATCCTGCAGGGCCACCTTCAGCCAGTCCACCCGCCCCGACTGCAGGCTGCGGATGAGTAGGCCCAGATGGCTGCTGGAAAAAACTGCATCCGCCAAGCTGACGGATTTGGGCAGGATCTCGCGGGCCGCTTGGGTGGAAAGCTTAAAGTTGGGCACTACGGCCAGGATGCCAATGCTCTCATGCCACTCCACGGGACAAAACACCCATTGCCCCTGCTGTCCCTGCACACAAAGCTGACAACTGCCCTGCAGGGCGGGCACCACATTGTCTGGGTGGCCCTCCAAGGCAATAGCCAGTTGTAGAAGGGTTTCGGGAGCTAAGTTGAGTGCTCCAATGGCATTGGCCCCCAGCAAGCCGCCGACAATGGCGGTGGCAGAACTGCCCAACCCCCGCGCCAGGGGCACGTTGAGGGTAATTTCGATTTCTACCCCCGGCACAGGCTTACTCAGCAACTCAAAGGCGCGGCAAAAAGCCCGGTACACCAGGTTGTCCTTGCTTTGGCTGATGTGGTCGCTGCCGCGGTAGTGGATGCTGAGGCCAGAAGGGATCTCGCGAAAATAGAAGTGATTGTAGAGCTCTAGGGCTGCACCGATGCAGTCGAACCCTGGCCCCAAGTTGGCGGTGGTGGCCGGGACGATCACCTCTACGCGTTCTTTGACCAAGGGGACAACTCCTCAGTGAACGGTGGGTAACTCAATGTTTGCGGGTTAGTGCCTGCGGGCTCCCATTATCCTACGAACGATGGCCAGACCTTGGATATTCTCGCCACCTCTGCTCGGTCTGCAGCTCGCCGAGGCAAACGCGCTGATCCAGCGGAGCTTTTGGACTATCCCGAAAGGTTTCTGACCATGATTGGTTCTTGTGACTTATTTGTGACTTCATTGAGTATCGGGAATGTTGGGCCTGTTTCAACTCCAGCCTTTGCCATTGGCTGAACCCATCAGGGATCCTGAAAGAAGTGCGGGAGGGATCGGGGGGTGCAGGGGCTGTCTTGGTTGGTGTTGGGTTTGAGCTATGTCGGGTTGGGACTGGGATCCCTGCCTAGGTTGCGTATGAACCGGGCCACCATCGCCCTGGTGGGATCCGCCCTGTTGATTGGCTTGGGGACCTTGTCGCTACGGCAGGCTTGGGAAGCCATTGACCCGACCACGATTGTGTTTCTCCTGAGCATGATGGTGGTAAATGCCAGCTTGTCCTATGGGGGGGCTTTTCAGTTGGCTTTGCTGGGCTTGATTCGGGTGAGCCGCAGCCCCTTTGGTCTGTTGATCATGCTGGTGTTCGGCAGCGGGCTGCTCTCGGCTTTCCTGCTCAACGACACGCTGGCGCTGGTATTCACCCCCCTAACTTTGCAAGTCACAACGGTGTTGGGGTTAAACCCGATCCCCTACCTGCTGGGCTTGGCGGCAGCCACCAACCTGGGATCCGTCGCCACCCTGAGCGGCAACCCGCAGAATATCCTGATCGGCTCCTTCTCTGGGATCGGCTACCTGGAGTTTGCTGCCCAGATGACCCCCATTGCCGTGGTGGGGCTGCTGCTGGAAGTGGGGTTGCTGTGGCTGTACTACCCTGAGGTGCGCTCGTTGAAACCCTTTGCTCGGGTGCCTTGGCTGCCGCTGCGGCTCTACCCGCCCCTGTTGCGCAAGAGCGTGGTGATTACGGGGGGGCTGTTTGTGGCCTTTGTAGCCGGACTTCCCTTGGCAGAATCGGCCTTGGTGGCGGCAGCCCTGTTGTTGATTACCCGCAGGCTGAAGCCGGAGCGATTTTTGGGGCAGGTGGACTGGAATCTGCTGGTGATGTTTTCCGGGCTATTTATCCTGACGCGGGCAACGGGAGAGCTGGTAACTGTTTGGGGGATGAGCTTGGGATCCTTGGCAGAGAGTCTGGCGGGATCCCCTCTTGCCCTGCTGAGTAGTGTGGCCGTTTTATCCAACCTCATCTCCAATGTGCCGGCGGTGCTGTTGCTGCAATCGTTCCTGCCCCGACAGGAGACCACCGCTTGGCTGTTGCTGGCTGCTGGCTCCACTTTGGCAGGCAATTTGACACTATTTGGGGCGGTGGCCAATTTGATCACAGTCGAGGCAGCGGCCAAAAAAGGCTATGTGCTTTCGTTTGGGGAACATCTGCGCTTTGGCCTGCCCCTCACTCTCCTAACCCTGGGGTTCAGTGGGTTGTGGCTGTGCCAGCCCTTTCTGTCTTCCCCATCGCTCAGATGACCTCTGTCGAGGGATCCAGTGGGGCTGTGACTGGCTTGTCGGGATCCCTGTGTATGATGGGAAAAAGAGTTTAAGAAACGTAACGTGTCTTCTCCGCTATCGCAGGCAGTTATTTTGATCACAGGGGCAACAGGGGGTATCGGCAGCGTCCTGGTGCCCATGCTGGCTCAGGCCGGATCCCATCTGGTGTTGGCCGCTCGGCGAGAAGAGCCCCTGCGAGCTCTGGTGGAGAAATCAGCCTCTTTGGGGGCTGCCTCTGGATTGGGGATCCCCACTGATGTGACGGACTATGCCCAGGTAGAGGCACTGGTCAACCAAACGGTGCAAAAGCATGGGCGCATTGACGTGTTGATCAACCTGGCCGGGGCCGGGATCCTGAAACCTGCTCCGCAACTAACCCCCGCAGACCTAGAGCGGATGATAGCGGTCAACCTGAAGGGCAGCTTCTACACCAGCCAACTGGCTGCCAACCCCATGCGGGAGCAAAAATCCGGCCACATCCTCAATTTCCCCGGCGTCCTTGGACGTCATCCCATGGCGATGGCCTCTGCTTACTGTGCGGCCAAGTTTGGGGTGGTCGGGTTTAGCAAGTGCATGGCCGATGAGCTGAAGCGCTTTGGGGTCAGATTTACGCTGTTTTACTTCGGGGGCATCGACTCACCCTTCTGGGATCCCATCAGCCTGAAGGTGCAACGAGACAAGATGCTCAGCCCTGCCACGGCTGCGGAAGCCATCTGCTTTGCCCTTACAGCGCCCGCTGGTGCTGTACCGAGCGAGATAGTGTTGCAGCCGGAAAGCCACCAATTCCTTTGACCAAGTGTTTTGCCGTCCTTTTGCTGGGGTTGAGGCGGCAGCAGCTTGTCTTTTGGTGAAACAAGCGCTCGAGTTTCTCTCTTGGGCTCCCCCCGTCTCAATCTTGCTCTCTGCAGCCCAAAGCGCCAGCAGGGATCCTCATTTCTTGGCGGCAACGTTGGATCAGATCTCCCGACACCCCCACCAACCGTCCTAGCCATTCGTCCGGCACAGAAGCAAGCAACGCCGGCCCAAACTGCTGACGCTCCAAAAAAGTGGCAGGGGCCTGCAGATACACTTGGCCAAAAGGACTCCGTCCCGCTTACGCGATCGGCAAAACCGCTCGGCAATCGCGATCGATGGCCAGGCCAACGGCTGCACCAAACTCCAGCAGCTCGACAATATGAGCTTTCTCCAGCAACAGCCCATGGGATCCCATTCCCTTAACCAGCCAAACCTGACCGCTGCGTACCTGCTCCAGAAGGGTAGAGGGATCCCGAAGCCTAGCCCAGAGTGGCGGTTCAACCTGCTTTCCAGGGCACGTCTGACCCGTACAGCCCAGTGAGTCAGAGCCGTTGATGGGTGTGGGGGTGCTGTTTGATGTTGTCGGCATCCTTCACCTCCACAACCGCGTTGAGGATCCGTCGGGGCTCAACGCTGTGATTGAGCTTAAACACCCCCCGCTCTGGAGTGCAGGTTTGGTGCAGGGGGATATGGCGAAACTGGGGCTTGTTGCGATAGGTGCGGGCCGCTGCCTGCACCCGTTCCACGAAGTCTTCTCCCAACAACACCCCTGGCGGGAAAACATCGGCAGGCAAAGTTGGGATCCCGTTGTTCACGATCTCGGCGTAGGTTGTGGCGTAGAGGAGAACATAGGAAGTGCTGCGGCGTTCTTGGGCTAGGCAGTCCAAATCGGCAGCAGGCACCGGCTCGGCCACCAAAACCTCTACCAGGCGACCTTCCTGATCCTGCTGGAAGCAAGTGGCCACTCCCAGCACCACGTACTCCAGTCCTTGCACTGGGCTGGAGCCAAGGTGAGTTTGAGCAGTATCCGACATCGATGCCGATCTCCAAGCGGGGGAGCGAACTTTCACGGCTCCGGCAGGCGCCAAGATCCCTCAAGCCGGGCGCAGTTCTCACCATAGCAACAATTTTTGCGTCGGGCAGCGGGAGCTGTTGCAAGATAGAAGGCGGATCCCAGCCTAGCTCTCTGTGAAGGATGACAGGGGCAGCATTTGGCTACAGGGATCCAAAATTTGCTTTACTGTAGCGAAGCGGGGTCAGTACTGCCCGAGGGGAGCAAGGGGTTGGGTTCCAGGCACCTTTGGCAACCCTTGATTCATCATTATCTAGGAAATACTTGCTCTAAGGATCCGACCATGGCGGATGGCGAATACAGACCAGGCTTGGAAGGCGTTCCGGCCACACGCTCCAACATTAGTTTTGTGGATGGCCAGGCGGGGATCCTGGAATATCGGGGCATCCCCATCGAGGAATTGACCGCCCACAGTACCTTTCTGGAGACAGCCTACTTGCTGATCTTTGGCAAGCTGCCGACCCAATCGGAGCTGGACAACTTTGATCAGGCAATCCGCAGTCATCGACGGGTGAAATACCGCATCCGCGACATGATCAAGTCGTTTCCAGAGTCGGGCAACCCGATGGATGCTCTGCAAACCTGTGTGGCGGGCTTGGGGCTGTTTTACCCGCTGCGGGAGATGGATCCCGACTATGTGTTCGGCACCGTCACCCGGTTGCTCTCAAAGCTGCCGACCATGGTGGCCATGTTCCACCAGATGCGACAGGGCAACGATCCCATTCCCCCGGACGATAGTCTGGATCACGCTTCCAACTTTCTGTACATGCTCTCGGGCAAGAAGCCGGATCCCTGGTTGGCCCGCATTTTTGACATCTGCCTGATCCTGCACGCCGAGCACACGGTCAATGCCTCTACGTTTGCCCTTCTGGTGAGCGCTTCCACGCTGGCTAACCCCTACAGCAGCCTGGCCACGGCGGTGGGTACCCTTTCGGGGCTGTTGCACGGGGGGGCCAACCAACAGGTGATGATGCTGCTGCGGCAAATTGGCTCGGTGGAAAATGTGCGCTCGTTTATCGAGGAGAAACTGGCCAAAAAACAGCGCATCATGGGCATGGGGCACCGAGTCTACAAGGTGAAGGATCCGCGGGCCACCATCCTGCAGCGGCTGGCTGAGGAGCTGTTTGAGCGCTACGGCCACGACAAGTACTACGACATCGCCCTGGAAGTGGAACGGGTGTGTGAGGAGTTGCTGGGGCCGAAGGGGATCTACCCGAATGTGGACTTCTACTCAGGGTTGGTCTACGCCAAGTTGGGGATCCCAGAAGATTTGTTTACACCGGTGTTTGCCATTGCCCGAGCGGCGGGTTGGCTGGCCCATTGGCGGGAGCAGTTGTCCGATAATCGGCTTTTCCGACCCACCCAGGTGTACACAGGCGAACGCCAGCAACGCTACATCCCCATAGAAGAGCGGGGTTGAGAGCCGTTTGACAGGGCGCTGGGCCGAGATCCAAACTCAGTAAGGCCCAAGTCGTGCGTGAGGCGGTGTGTTGAGCCTTTTAGACTCTCCCCTTTGGCGAGACGGGTTCACCCTGTTTCTGAGCCTTGTGGTGCAGGCCATGCCATTTCTGCTGCTGGGGGTGTTTCTATCGGGGCTGCTGGCGGTGTTTGTCGAGGGATCCCAGTTGGCCCGTTTCCTGCCCAAAGGCAAAATCGGCAGCGCGGTGGCCGGTGGCGCTTTAGGATTCTTTTTCCCGGTGTGCGAGTGCGGCAACCTGCCGGTGGCCCGTCAACTGGTGATCAAAGGGATCCCACCCCACGTGGCGGTGGCCTTTCTGTTGGCGGCGCCGGTGTTTAACCCGGTGGTGATCTTTTCCACTTGGATTGCCTTTCGCTCCATGCCGGAGCTGGTGATCTACCGAGTTCTCTTTTCCTTCGGCATTGCGGTTGTCGTCGGCTTGATCTTCAGCCTGCAAAAGGATTTCCAGCCTCTGTTGCAGCCGTCAGTCTGGCGGGAGCTGCAGCGCAATTGCTCCCAAGAAGCTGATCCGAAGAACATCTCCCGCTCGCCGTTGTTGCAGGGGGGCACCTTCTGGATTGGATCCCAGAGCCCTGCTCAAGGGGCCTCTGGCGGATCCCTGGCCACTTTACAAACGGCTGAAGACGTATATCGCTCTGCTCTGGCCGCTGCGCCTTCTCCCTCCAGGGGACAAAAAGGAGTTCTCCTGCTGCAGACCTGGGCCAGGGAGATCCGCGAATTGGGATCCGTGCTCATCTTGGGCTCGGCGATGGCGGCCCTGATTCAAACGGTGATCCCGCGTTCGTTTGTGCTGGATTATGGCCAAGATGCATTGCTCTCAATCCTGATCATGATGGCCCTGGCCGGGATCATCTCCATCTGCTCGACGGTGGATGCCTTTTTCGCCCTCTCCTTTGCCGCCACCTTCACGCCGGGATCCCTGTTGGCTTTTATGGTGTTTGGGCCGATAGTAGACTTGAAAGCCATAGGCTTGATGCTCACTCTGTTCAAGCCCCGCGCCATTTTCTACTTCGTGATCTTGGTCTTTCAGCTTACTCTGGTGGGAGCTTTAGCCATCAACTACTATGGCAGTTAAAGCATTTGTTTGAACCTTTCTCCACAGGGACGCCCTCTCCATCCACTCTCCGTCAAATATTCGTCAAATATAGTTGCTTCAGTTTAGGGTAAGACGCCTGGGCTCCTGATCGCGCCAGCGGGACGGAGTCCTTGAAAAGCCTTCCGGCTCGGTGCACTTTAA
The DNA here is from genome assembly GCF_054058415.1 of Thermostichus sp. MS-CIW-38. Lineage (NCBI taxonomy): Bacteria > Bacillati > Cyanobacteriota > Cyanophyceae > Thermostichales > Thermostichaceae > Thermostichus > Thermostichus sp. MS-CIW-38. The sequence continues at coordinate 11,843 of NZ_JBSSAH010000012.1, forward strand.
GTGTGGGTGCAGTGTCCTGCTTTAAATCGAAATGACTATAGAAAGAGTTGCCTGGATAAGGTTTGTCACCAGAGGACTCTGCTCCCAGACGGTTGAGAACTCAGGTGTTACAGGTTTTATTGTAGTAAACTCAAGAAGGACGTAGTCTGGATTTCATAATTATCGCGACCCTATTTTTCAGCAGGACAAAGCTATGAGCAATCTATACTCGACAGACTTTAACTTGTGGATTGACCGAACAACCCGGCTATTGCGGGAAAGGCGCTGGCATGAAATTGACATAGCACACTTAATTGAAGAGGTTGAGAATTTGGGTAAGAGCGAACGACGAGGGATTGCCAGTCAATTAACTCGCCTTCTGCTGCATCTACTCAAGTGGCAGTATCAACCTCAGCGCCGTTCAGATAGCTGGCTAGATTCCATTACAGATGCGCGAACCCAAATCGGATTGGCCATAGAAGATAGCCCTAGCCTAAAAGGTTATCTGGTAGAGCAACTTGAAGAGAGTTATCAACGGGCGCGCCGCCAAGCAGCCAGGCAAACGGGGATAGAAATCTCGACATTTCCAGATGTCTGCCCCTACTCCCCAGAGTTGGTGCTTGCAGAGGACTGGCTGCCGGAAGTTTGACAGTCCACACCACAAAGCATTTAACGGTGGACAGCATTCCCACAGTACTGACTGTAGAGCTTTGGACTGGTGTTGTCCTGCCCAGACAATCCATCAGGGATTAAACATGGGCAATACAGATAGACCAAGGCCAATTGCTGTGCTACTGTTGCTATTCCTCAAGCAGAGGCGCGCTCCTGCCAGGTGCGCATCTTGCCCGGATTGAGCAGGCCATAGGGATCCACTTCTTCTTTAAAACGAATCTGGCGCGGATCCATCACTTTGCGCCCGCCGTCTTCGATGATGAAAGTGTGGGGGTTGGCAATAAATACTCCCTGCTCTTCGTGGTAGCGCATGATCTCGTTTAGACGCTCTTCGGTGGTAAAGCGGACAATTTGCAGGCCGACAGGGGTAGCTTGCCCGTTGATGCGAATCCACTCCAGGTGCATCAGCACTTCGTCGCCAAAATACTCGTACATGTGCTGCACCAGCTTCAGCTCCCGATCGGCGGGAAAAGCCGATTGTAAATAAGTCAGGCTGGGATCCACGCTGCGGCAGTGCAAAGTGGTGTGGTTCCAAGAAAATTCCCCCAGCGAGATCCCCTTGCTGGCCTCTTGGGCCGTTTTGTTGTAAACCACTTGGCCCCCATATTCCCGGACAAGCTCCAACAGCGGCTCCAGGCTGCATTCGGCCACCATCAACAGGGCCACAGCGGATCCTTCTGGCAAATGACCCCGCAGCGGTGCAAAGTAGCTGGGGATCGGCCAAGCGTGCAGGCTGACCAATTTCTTGAGGATCCCATCGGCATCTCCCAGGGCTTGGCCAAAATGGGCACAGGGCATAAAGCCCACTTCAGGGGGAAAGGCCACCACCAGCTCCACCCAAGGATAAGCAGGCGCCAGCGGGATCTCCACCTCGGTGATGATCCCATTGAGGCCCCAGGCATGGCTTACTTTGAATACCTCATCTCCCCGCAGCTCCAGCACCCGGGGCTCTTCCTCCAGGGTGACCACCCGCAGCCCCAAGATGTTGCCCCGATCCCGCAGTTGGCCGTAAGTCACAGAACCAATGCCACCACTGCCGCCAGCAATGAACCCCCCGATGGTGGCCGTGCGATAGGTGGAAGGAGCCATGCGGATCTCCCAGCCCATCTCCCGGGTGTGTTTGTCGATGGCCATCAACTTGGCCCCCGCCTGCACCCGCGCCAAGCCCGGCTTTGCCCAAAGCACCTGGTTGAGCTTGCCCATGTCCAGGATCACACCCCCGGCCAGCGGGATACATTGGCCGTAATTACCGGTACCGGCACCGCGCACCGTAACCGGGATCCGCAGCCTGGCACAGGCCGCTGCCACCCGCATCACCTCGGCCTCATCGGCGGGGCGCACCACCACATCTCCCCGCTTGTCGCTCAGTTGTCGGCTCAGCACGGGGCTGTAGTGGTAAAAATCCAACGACAACTTGGCCACCTGAGCCGGATCAGTGATGATCTCAATACCCTCTAAGTCAGAACGCAAAGCCTGCAGCTTGTCAGGAGCGGCAACGATCATAGGTATCCGTATTTGGGTGCAACGGTTCTTCAGACTGATACATTCACGCTGAACTCTCCTGAACATGGTTCAGGAAAGAAGCGATCGCATCCTGCCTATCTCTGTTCGCGTCAGCGGGACGGAGTCCAAACAGGAAGGCGGTATCCCGCAAAGCCCTGAGGAATACCCCCCGAGCGCTTTCCCCCTTCACTTCCCGGCAACCGTTGCGGTGGACTCAAGGATCAGGGGGAAACTTGGTCTACTATATCCCTCTCAATGACTTTTGCCAAACCGCCTAAAGCTCAGTAAATTCAGCAAAGTTCAGGGTTTTGGGGGTTAGAGGCATGCTCCATCATCGGCAGAAATTGCCTGCAAAAGGGTTTGCCGAGAACAGTATGGGAAGGATCCCTGTCCGGCCAGGTCGATTAGCCGAAGCGGCCCTCCACATAATCTCTTGTGGCTTGCTTGGTAGGGCTGTTGAAGATGACTTCAGTTCTGTCAAATTCAATCAGCTCGCCCACACGGTTGGATCCCGACACCTCCACGCTGAAGAAAGCCGTCATATCCGAGACGCGGCCGGCCTGCTGCATGTTGTGGGTGACGATGATGATGGTATATTCCTCCTCCAGCTCCTTCATCAGCTCCTCAATGCGGCGGGTGGAAATGGGATCCAACGCCGAACAGGGCTCATCCATCAAAATCACATCCGGCTTCACCGCTAGAGCCCGGGCAATACACAGGCGCTGCTGCTGCCCTCCCGACAGCGACTGACCGTTTTCTTTCAGTTTATCTTTCACCTCATCCCAAAGGGCAGCCCGCCTCAGCGAGGTTTCCACCACCTCGTCCAAGTCTACCTTCATCCCCAGCACCCGCGGGCCGTAGGCCACGTTGTCGTAAATGCTTTTGGGGAAGGGATTGGGTTTTTGGAAGACCATGCCGATACGCCGCCGCACCGCCACCGGATCGACTTCTTTGGCGTAGAGATCCTTGCCGTGGTAGGTGAGCTTGCCCTCTACACGAGCACCGGGGATCAAATCGTTGGTGCGGTTGAAGCAACGTAGGATCGTGCTTTTGCCACAGCCGGAAGGGCCGATAAACGCAGTAATCTGTCGGGCTGGGATGTCCAGAGTAACATTTTTTACCGCCAGATTGGAGCCATAGTAGACATTCAGGTTCTCGGTCCTGAAAACGTAAGAGGTCTGGTTAAGAGATTGAGTTTGCATGGCAGCACTCACAAAAAGAGCTAGAGTTCGACGAAGAGTTCGATTCAAGACTTTGTTGAGAATCCTCAGGCTATTTCCTGGTCTTGTACACCAAAAAGCGAGCGGTCAAGCTGGCCGCCAAAACAATGGCTAACAAAACCAAAGCGCCCGCCCAAGCCAGCTGCTGCTGCACCCTGTAGGGAATGATGGAGAAAAAGTAGACCATCACCGGCAAGGTAGCCACCGGGCCAAATAGATTAGTAGACCAGAAATTGTTGTTGAAGGCGGTAAAGAGCAGAGGTGCAGCCTCGCCTGCCGCTCGGGCCAAAGCCAGGATTAGCCCGGTTACGATGGCCGGTGCCGCTGCCGGCAAAACAACGCGCATTGTGGTCTGAAAGCGATTTGAGCCCAGGCCAAGGGAAGCCAAGCGCATGTCGGGCGAAACCAGCAGCAACGCCTCCTCGGTGGAGCGGATGACAATCGGCAGCATCAGCACGCCAAAAGCCACCCCTCCCGAGAAAGCCGAAAAGCCGGATCCCCTCACCACCACAGCATAGGCAAACAGGCCGCAGAGAATGGCCGGTACCCCCGTGAGCACATTGCAGGAAAACTTAACCAGATAAGCCAAGCGGGTGCCGCGACCGAATTCAGACAAGTACACTGCCGCCAAGATGCCGAAGGGAAAGCTCAAAGCCGCCCCCGTAGCCAGCACCATTAAACTGCCGACAATTGCGTGACCAAAGCCCCCTTCCGCCAGGCCAGGGGCAGGGTAGCGGGTCTGGGTGAGGACATCCCAATTTATCCGCTGGATGCCTTCCTTGCCCACATCCCACAGCACCCAAGATAGGGAAGCTATGATCACCGCCACAAAGAGGCCACTCAGCAGGGTTAGGACAATGCCTGTGTAATTGCGGACAGGGGCAATGGCGGCACGAGTAATGTCGATGTCAACCTTCTCAGGGGCAAGCTGTGCTGAGTCGGACATGATAACGGTGCTCCTTCATCTTCTTTCTGCTTCTGAAGTTACTGCTCCAGGTTTTGAAACTTGCGAATAATGATCTCGGCAACGATGTTGACCAATAACGTCAGCACCATCAGCACCACGCCGGCATACATGAGAGCCGAAACCTGCAAGCGTCCTGCCTCCCCAAACTGAGAAGCAATCAAGGCGGTAATGGTGGATCCCGGCTGCATTAGGGAGATATTGATGCGGTTGGCGTTGCCGGAAAGCATGGCCGCCACCATGGTCTCTCCCAGGGCCCGCCCCAGCGCCAGCATGATCGAGCTGACGATACCCGACAGGCCGGCAGGGATCATCACCGTTAAGATGGTCTCCCAGCGGGTTGCCCCCAGAGCCAAAGCCCCCTCTTTTAGGCTGCGTGGCAGAGATTCAAAGGTACTGCGGGTAATGGAGATGATGATGGGAGAGATCATGATCCCCAGCACCATAGCCACTATCAACAAGCTGGGCCCCCGCGGAGCCGGGCCACTCAAGAAAGGGATCCAACCCAGCGTCTGGTTAATGGCTCGAAAGATGGGCCGCACTGCTGGAATCAGCACAAAGATCCCCCACAGCCCCAGCACCACACTGGGAATGGCCACGATCAGCTCAATGGCAAAGCCAATCGGCGCCGTTACCCACTTGGGGGCAAAACCTTCCGTCAAAAAAATGGCAGTGCCAATGCCCAGAGGGATGGCAAAAATCAAAGCCACCAGAGAGGTTACCAAACTGCCATAAATCTGTGGTAGCACCCCGTAGATGTTTTCCACCGGGTTCCAGCGGGCAGTAACCAGGAAGCCCAAGCCAAACTGCTGGATCGCCGGCAGAGCCGCTTCGGTGGTTTGAAGAATCACCCAGATGAGGATAATGCCGGCAAACCCTGCCAAGGCCAGCGTCAGGCGGACAAAGCCCACATCAACAGCCCGAGACAGGCTCGCCTTTTTCTCAATGTCAACATCGATATCCGGGTTTGGTGGTGAACCATAACCCGTAGCCGCTGAAGTCATAGCCTCTCTCCCATGATCATCTTCGGTTCAAAATCTTTCCTAAAAATCCCACCGTGCAAGGTAAGCCCAGCAGCCGACCGAGAAAGCCTCATCTGCCTCCTCAGCCGGCCACCAGCTCCACTCTAGTGGAGTTCAGGCTGCACCCCGGTCATCGCACCGCATTGGGGTTAACGGTGATGGCATCCAGCTCTGCAAAGATCCGCTGGATAGCCGCCTCAGGCATAGGGATGTAGTCCAGCTCGCGGGTAATGGCCTGACCTTCCGGCCCCTGGGTCCACTTCAGAGCCTCCACCAGCTTGGTCAGCTTCTGCTGATCGGGATACTCGCGGTACAGCATCACCCAGAACAAGCCCACGATTGGGTAGTCATTTGGCCCTTCAGGGTCGGGCACCAACAGCGCAAAGTCATCAGGAATGGGAGCATCAAGCGCCGAGGTAGCTGCCTCAGTCGAGAACTCAACAATGTTGCCCGCTTTGTTTTCCAAGCGAGCAGTGGTCATCTTTTCCAGCTTGGCATAGGACTGGTTCACGTAGCCAATTGCCCCTGGCTCCTGCTTGATGGTGGCGGCTACGCCCTCATTCCCTTGGGCTCCAATGCCAACAGGCCACTCGACAGAAGTACCAGCACCGGCTGTCCAATTAGGGCAGACAGTTCTGATGTGGTTGGTGAACACAAAGGTAGTCCCAGAACCATCAGAGCGGTGTACCCAGGTGATGTCCAGGGGTGGCAGCTTGTTTGCTATACCTGGGTTCTCGGCCTTGATGCGAATGTCGTCCCAGCGAGTGATCTCGCCGGTCACGATGCCGCAGTAGGTTTTCCGCTTCAGGATGAGCTCTCCGTCTTCAATGCCGGGCAGGTTATAGGCAAACTCGATGGACCCTCCCGCCAGAGGCAACTGTAGGGGCTCATAGCCGTATTTAGCTCGGAAGCTTTCCAGGCGAGCACCGGAGAAAGGCGCCTCGGAAGCGCCGAAGTCCACAGTGCCATTGATCACCTGCTCTAGGCCAGCACCACTACCGACAGACTGATAGCTGACTTGCACAGTGGGGTCTACGGTGCGGTTGTAGGCGTCAAACCAACGTTGCAGCAAAGGAGCCGCAAAGGTCGCGCCCGCCCCGGAGATTTGCACGGTTTGGGCTTGAGCCGAGGTCGCTGTTAGAAATCCTACTGTTAGAGCGGTGAGGGAGAAAGCAGAAAGCAGGGTTCGCATAGGTAATATCTGTTGCGAATCAACACTTTCAACCCTATAACCTCAAAGTTAACAGAGGGATATCTAAAGGTTAACCTTAGGTTAAGTCAAGAGAAAAATCGATATTTTTTGAGTATACTGACTCGTTTCCAAACCTCGATTTTCCATCTGGTGGTCTTGGCCAGTTTGGATTTCAGCAAAATCAGGATCCTGGAGCCCAGAATCCGCGAAAAGGTCTAGCTGCTGAACTTCTATCTCGTTTGACAACCAATTAAACGGACACAACTTGAATAAGAGCTAAGCTTAGACGGCTGCAAAAAAACTCGATCCAGATCCAAGATGTGTAAAATTTGAGACAAAGATGTTGCTCCCCTCTCGGCAAGCTTGGACATGATTTCAGCAGGGCGGGAAAAGCTCTGGCCAGAGCTTCTTCCGACTTTTGACAGAGAGAATTAGCTAGGAGATGGACTTCAACACTCCAGACGTGGGGCAGCTCTACATGTTCCCCGAGCAGAGAAAGATCTGGGCTCTAAGCTGGGATCCGCCCGCCCCCCATGAGGTACAGCAGGGCCATGCGCACCGCCACGCCGTGGGTGACCTGCTGCTCAATCAGGTTCAAGCCGGGATCCTCCATCACCTCGGAGCTGAGTTCCACACCGCGATTGACCGGGCCGGGGTGCAGAAGCTTGACATCCGGGTGGCACAGGCGCAGTCGTTGCCGCGTGAGGCCGAAGAAGCGATGGTACTCCTGCAAGCTGGGGAGAAGGAACTCGCTCATGCGCTCCTGTTGCAGGCGTAGGGTGATAACAAAACGCGCCCCTTCGAGGGCAGGCTCTAGCTGCCAATGGACAGGGAGCGTATGGCCGGGCACAAACTGGGCAAAATCCTTGGGCAACAGGGTGGGAGGGCCGGCTAAGTGAACCTCAGCTCCGGCAGCCACCAAGGCATAGATATCGGAGCGGGCCACTCGCGAGTGGAGAATATCGCCGACAATGGCAATTTTGATCCCTTGCAGCAACTCCAGACGGGGACGCCGGGGATCCAGATGGCTGCAGAGGGTAAACAAGTCCAGCAGGCCTTGAGTGGGATGTTCGTGCAGGCCATCCCCGGCATTGAGAACGCCCACAGGGGATCCACGGCGGTCGATCTCGGCAGCCAACTGCTGCGGCACCCCTGCCTGGGCATGGCGAACGATCAAGAGATCGGATCCCATGGCCAGAAAGGTGCGGGCCGTATCCAAGAGCGTCTCCCCTTTGCTCAAGGAAGAGGTGCCTGGGGAAAAGTTGAGCACATCTGCCGAAAGGCGCTTGGCCGCCAGCTCAAAACTGGAACGAGTGCGGGTGGAAGGCTCGAAGAACAGCGTCACCACCACCTTCCCCTGCAGGGTGGGCACCTTGGGCAACCGCCGCGTCAACACCTCCTGGAAGCTGGCAGCGGTTTGCAAAACGATTTGATATTCTTCGGGGGTAAAGTCCGCCAAGCCCAGGACATGTTGCCGCTGCCAAGCCATAGGGGATCCTCAAATGCCCAGGCGGGCAAAGATCTCGTCTAGGTGAGTTAGGTGGCGCTGGGGATCAAAGCAGTCCTGCAGTTCTGCCTCGCTGAGGTGGGCCATCACCCGGGGATCCGCCAGCAGATTGGCGCGAAAGTCCCCCTGCGGCTGGTTCCAGGCGCGGTGAGCATTTTCCTGCACCAGGCGGTAAGCTTCCTCGCGGCTAAGGCCCTTCTCCACCAAGGCTAGAAGCACCTGCTGGCTGAAGATGACGCCGCCGTAGAGGTTGAGATTGCGCTCCATGTTGCGAGCGTGAACCTGCAGCTGGCCCACCAGCTCCGCCATGTTGACCAACAGATAGTGGCAGAGGATGGAGGCATCCGGCAGGATGACCCGCTCCACCGAGCTGTGGGAGATGTCCCGCTCATGCCAAAGGGGAATGTTTTCTAGGGCCGAGACGGCATACCCGCGCAGGAGACGGGCCAGCCCCGTCAGTTGTTCCGCCTTGATGGGGTTGCGCTTGTGGGGCATGGCAGAGGATCCCTTTTGGCCGGGGGCAAAGTACTCCTCAGCCTCCAGTACCTCTGTTCGCTGCAGGTGGCGGATTTCAGTAGCAAAGCGCTCTAGGGAAGAGCCAATCAGAGCCAAGGTTTGCACGTATTCAGCGTGGCGATCCCGCGAGATTACCTGTGTCGAGGCTGTATCGGGCTTCAGGCCCAGGCGAGCGCAGGCCAACTGCTCCACCTGGGGAGGCACGTTGGCGTAGGTGCCCACGGCGCCAGAGATCTTGCCCACCGCCACCACTTCCCGCAGGCGAGCTAGGCGCTCTTGGTGGCGCAGGCACTCGGCCAGCCACCCTGCCAGCTTAAAGCCAAAGGTAATCGGCTCGGCGTGAACACCGTGGGTGCGGCCGATCATGAGGGTGTAGCGGTGCTGCCGAGCTTGGTCGCGGATAGCAGCGATGAGGTCGGCCAGGCGGGCTTGCAAGATCTCCACCGAGGCCACAAGCTGCAGGGCCAGGGCCGTATCCAACACATCCGAGCTGGTCAGGCCCAGGTGGATGTAGCGCCCTGCCTCGCCCACGTGCTCGTTGAGGTTGGTTAAGAAGGCAATAACATCGTGCTTCACTTCCGCCTCAATTTCCAAAACCCGCGCCGGGTCAAAGGCGGCTTTGGCTCTGATCTCCTGCAGGGCTTCTTGCGGGATCCGCCCCAGCTCCGCTTGCGCTTCACAGACAGCCAGCTCCACCTGCAGCCAGGTCTGGAGCTTGTGGGCAGTGGACCAAATCTGGCCCATTTCGGGCAGAGTGTAGCGCTCGATCAAGGTGCCTTTTCCGTCGGTACAGTAGGATGAGCTAGGCTATTTTAGCCTTTGGCGTCCCCCCTCGAGGAAAAGCCGCTGGGGGATCCCTGCGGGCTTGGCTTGCGGTGTCGAAGGAGCAGCAAGGAGTTTGCAGATGACCGTCGGAGCTGTGCCAACTCAGGGAAAAAGAGCTTGGACAGCCGAAGAATTCATGGCGTTGTCCAGGGAGGGACATCGCTACGAGATTGTTGATGGGAAGCCAATTGATATGGGAAGCGCGGGGGCACTCCATGGTTATGTCTGCAGCCTCCTATTGGCAGCTTTGACCCCCTACGTTTTGTCCAACAAGCTGGGGATCGTTTTAGATTCCAGCACTGCTTTTAAGATGAAGAGTGGAAATTGGCGCTCCCCTGACATCTCTTTTTTTGCTAAAGAACGCTTGCAGGGCATGGCTGAACTGCCCACAGGATTTTTGGAAGGCGCTCCAGATCTGGCTGTTGAAGTGCTTTCCCCCCGCAATACGGTTGAAGAAATTCATGACAAGCTGGTGGAGTACTTTGAAAATGGCAGCCGCCTGGTTTGGCTGGTTCACCCCAGCGAGCACTACGTCCTGGTGTATCGCAGCTCTCAAGAGCCTGACCGCCTCCTGAAATCGGTTGATCTTCTAGAAGGTGAAGAGGTTATTCCAGGATTTGCCCTGCCGGTGGCTCATCTATTCCAGAAGCTTTCCTTGTAACATCCCCCCGCCCTCACTCTAGCCAATAGAGCTTGGGCCTCCCAACCTTGCCATTGGGCATTCCTGCCCCGCGTCACAGAACGACTTGGCAGAGGAGTCGGTATCTCGACCCTGACTTTCTCGCCAGAGCGCGGAACTTGTAGCTCCCCGCACCCCTTGCAAGTTAAGTGCAGGGGGTTGCCCCTCTCGCCGACGGTCTATATTGAACTAGTTCGGGATCCGAAGAGCATGACTCTAGTCAATAATAAGCTCAACTATACTGAAAATAATGTATAATATGTTCAGTACGGATTACTACCAGTTGATCTTTCTGTTTACTTTCGAGTCTGCCAACATGGTAGCCAAAGCAAAGCAGAAAATTGGTAGTAAGACGACACGGAAACTGCGCTTTGGGTATTCTACTCAAAGCTTTGCGGGATACCGCCATTCTGGTTGGAAACAAACAGAATGCTATCGCTGCATAGTTGAACAGTGATGTTCAGCAGTGTTCAGCGTAAATGTATCAGGACGTCATTAGCGGTGCGGAGCACAATCAAGTGTCGATGGGGAAGGATAGCTCTGATAGGTTTCTTGGCAGCATTCCTCGCTCCTGCCCCTGCCACCTCTTTGCCTGCCTTCCCACCTCCTCCTGAGAAGACCTCGGCCCCAAACACCGCTTCCGAGTTCAACTGGCAGGGATCCCTCAAGTTGCTGCGGGGGGATCCCGTGGCTGCCCTGGCGGATCTGGATCGGGCGGTGCAGTTGGATCCCAGCTATGCGCCAGCCTATGTGAACCGCAGCTACGTCTACAACCAGTTGCGCCAGCCCCAAGAGGCGTTGGCCGATGCGGAGCGGGCCATTCAGTTGGATCCGCGAATTCCAGAAGCCTACTTTAGCCGCGGGGTGGCCTATCTTCAGTTGGGGGATCGAGAAGCGGCGATGGCCGACTTTCGCCAGGCCTTGGCTCTCTTTTCCAAGAGCGGCAACTTTGCCAACCAGGCCATCCTGCAGCAACTGCTGCGCCAGTTGGGGGTGGATTAGCCTTGAGTCTTTAGAGACTTGCGTTCTCCCAACCACTCTGATAAGGAAACTTCCTGAGCTTGCAGCCCAAAGACCTGACAAAAGGACTTCACCACCACCGGGGCCACTGCCGCCATCGTTACTCGGGGACAAAACTGAACCAGGGATCCCACCGGGCGATCAGGGATCCCACAGGGCACGATGGCCTCGAAGGCAGCTAGATCCGGGCAGACGTTGAGGGCAAAGCCATGGTAGGTCACCCAGCGGGAGACCTTGATGCCGATGGCCGCCACTTTGCGCCCCTCCACCCAAACTCCTGTCAAGCCAGGGATCCGCTCCCCCTGTAGGCCGAAGTGGGCCAAGGTCTGGATGACCACCTCTTCTAGCTGGCGTAGGTACTCGTGGAGATCTGGGCGGTGGCGCTTTAGGTTCAGCATCGCATAGCCCACCCACTGCCCCGGCCCATGGTAGGTCACTTCGCCGCCGCGCTCCACCCGTAGGATTTCCGGCTCTTGTTCAGAAGGAGATTCCGGGTGGATAGCCGGGGATCCTATCGGCTGAGAAAGGCTCTTGAGAAACTTGGGATCGGCTCCTGCCCCCAAGGTGTAAACCGCAGGATGGGTGAGCAGCAGTAATCCGTCCGGCAACTGGGGATCCCGGATCATATGGGCCAGTCTTGCCTGCTGCCAAGCCCAGGCAGTGCGGTAGGGCACTTCACCCGGCAGGTGAACCTGCAGAAGCGGCAGTTGCACGGGGGATCCAGAAAAGTTCACCTAGCTTACAGGTTTAGTTAACCTGCGCCCGCAACCGCTCCAACAGGGCCCGCGGCTGCAACAGCCCCTCAATGCGGTCAATCGGCTTCCCATCTTTGAAGAGGATCAGCGTTGGCACCGCTTGAATGCCCCAGCGAGCAGCGATGGTTGGGTACTTTTCGGTGTCAACCTTCACAAAAGTAACCGCATCCCCCACCTGAGGTTTTACCTGCTCCAACACTTGCGCCATAACCTGACAAGGGCCGCACCAGGAAGCATAAAAATCCACCAGGATGGGGGTTTTGGATCCCTGAATCATGTCGGCAAAACTTTTGAATTGCTGTTTGTGCGCCATAGGAAACTCCCAGAGTGTTCTGAAAAGCCTGAAATGAAATCTATTTGTAAGCTAACTGTTTGAGACTAAAAATTAGGTAGGGATCCCGCTACGGCCTGCTTCGGTTTCCCGGTAGGATGGCTAGGGTTTGGGAGAAGAGCTAGAGCGTACCCGTAGTCTAGGGTGTTGTGGTGGACAAAGGGGCAGACTTTAGCAGGGTTTAAGGACTTGGAGGAGTGGGATCCCGATGGCAACAAGTAGCAGCATGGTGAATCGTGGCGTGTTGGCTGCAGTGCTGGCTGGGGTAGGACTCAGCCTATGGGGGGCTTGGCGTTGGCTGTGGGATCCCTGGGGCTGGGCTCAGGTAGTGGCCGGGTTGCTGCTGAGTTTGGGCAGCTTGCTCTACTGGCTCAAGACCCGCCCCGCCGATCACCTGGTGGTGGAGCCCCAAGGCTGGCGCATCAGCCGCCACACCCCCGAGCACTGGGTCATTCAAGCGGAGTTTGTGGCTCGCAACCTCAACCCCCTTTTGGAAGTCACCTTGGCCCAGGTGGAGCCGCGACTGCATTTGCTCAGCGCCGGATCCCTAGAAGGCATTCACACCCGCCTACGCCTGCGCTCTCGCCATCCGGATCTTCCCCCCCGCCAAGACAACTACTGGCAGGCCTACATCATCACCCCCCAGAACCAGACTGGCCTAGAGGTTGAGATCGAGCTGAAGGGGAAAGGGCTAGCGGATCTGCGCTCGGCCTGGCTCCAGCTGGACTACATTCAGTACGGGCGGCAGCGGCGCACCCTCAAGACCAGCCATCTCATCCTGCCGTTGCAGGAGGTGGATCCCTTGCCGGAGCTGAACTGGCAGCAGCAGGGATCCCTCCTTTGGGCCGCCGTTCCCACCCATCTGCTGACCCCCAGCGATGACTTGGCCGAGGTGCTACGGCGGTATGTAGGCCCTCACATCCAGCCCGGCGATATGGTGGCCATCTCGGAAAGCGCCGTGGCTATTGTCCAGGGCAACTTCCGCCATCCCCTGCAGGTGCAGCCCGGCTGGCTGGCCCGCACCCTGTGCTACTTCTTCCCCTCCAAGACCAGTCTTTCAAGCTGCTACGGGATGCAGACTTTGATTGACTGCTCCGGGGCCTGGCGGGTGGTGTGGGCTTTTGTGGTGGGATCCCTGGCCAAGCTGCTGGGGATCCCGGGGGTCTTTTATGCCCTGGCGGGGGAGCAGGCCGATCTCATCGACGACGTTACTGGCACCCTGCCTCCCTATGACCAGTTCATCGTGCTGGGGCCGCGGGATCCGGCCAAGTTGGTGGGGGATCTGCATCGGCAGACGGGCTACGAAGTGGCCATCGTGGATGCCAACGATCTGGGGCAGGTCAAGATCCTGGCAGCCAGCCCCGGCGTAGAGCGGGAGCTGGTGGAGCAAGCCCTGGGCAAGAACCCCGCCGGCAATGCCGCTGAACAAACCCCCCTTGTGCTGATCAGGAAGATGCCACCTGACTGAGGCTCTGCTGGGATCCGAGGGCTTGCATCGCCTGGTGAGTGGAGAGGAAGAAGCGCTCAGCGCCCACTTTCTCCACAAACCCAGCCTTTTGGAGGCGATCCATTACCGGCCCCTTCACCTCGGCCATGGCAAAGCCCACCCCTGCCTGCTGCAAACGTTCCACCAACTGGGTCAGCACTTCCAAAGCGCTGCCGTCGATGAAGTTGATGGCGCTGGCAACGAGCAGCACCTGCTCCACTGTGGGTCGCGCCGCCACCTCTCGCAGCAGATACTCCTGCAAGTAGGCTGCGTTGGCAAAAAACAGGCTCTCGTCCACCCGCACTGCCAAGATACGGGGATCGGTAATCACCTCATGGCGCTGCACGTTGCGGTAGTGCTCCGTACCGGGCACCTGACCCACGATGGCAATGTGAGGACGGCTAGCCCGCCAAAGAAAGAGCAGGATGGAGACTAACACCCCTATTCCGATCCCCTGCTCCACCCCGATCCCCAAAACACTGGCAAAGGTTACCAACCAAACCAGGGCATCGCCGCGGTCGTAGCGCCAGCTTTGCAGCAGGGGGTGAAAATCCACCAGTGCCAGCACTGCTACCAGAACGATGGCCGCCAGGGTGGTCTGGGGCAAGAAGGTGAACAGGGGCATCAGCCAGATGACCGTCAAAGCCACCAACAGGCCGGTGATCAGGGAAGCCAGGCCACTGTTGGCTCCCGCTTGAAAGTTCACCACCGACCGGCTGATGCCTCCCGTTACCGGATAGCCGCCACTGCAGGCTGCTGCCAAGTTGGCTGCCCCCAAAGCCACCAGATCTTGGTTGGGATCCACCTTCTGCCGCCGCTGGCTGGCCAAGGACTGCCCCACGGCATAGCTTTCCGTGAAGCCCACCAAGCTAATGGCCAAGGCGGTGGGCAGAAGCGCTGTCCACTGTCCCCAGCTCAACGAGGGAAAGCCCAAGGGGGGCAACCCGGAAGGAATGGAGCCAACAACAGATACCCCTGCCCTCTCCGAGAGGTTTAGGCCCCAGACCAACAGGCTGGTCACGAGCACAGCCGCTAGCGGTGCCCCCTTGGTCAAAATCAAGGCCCAACCTGGAGGCACACCCCAACGCCGCAGTTGGTGGGGCAACTTTCGCTGAGCGTACACCAGCAGGGATACGGCCAGCAGCCCTAGGCCAAAGGTTGCCCAGTTCACCTTGTCCAGGCTTTGCCACAGCCGCTGCACCAACAGCAAGAAGGACTCCGTGTTGGCGATCTTGACTCCCAAGAGGTGCCGGAGCTGGCTGAAGCCGATGATCAAGGCCGCCGCGCTGCCAAAGGCAGTCACCACCGTGTGGCTTAAGAAATTGGCCAAAAACCCCAGCCGCAACAACCCCATGGCCCCCTGGACCAGACCCACCTCCAAGGCCAGCCCCAAAGCCAACTGTCCATACTCCGGGCTGCCCGGCAAGGACTCCGTCCCGCTGACGCGACCGGCCAGGGGCTCCAACCCTGCCGCCACCAAGAGGGAGATGATGGCCACTGGCCCTACCGCCAAGGCGCGGCTGGATCCCAGTAGTCCATAGACGATCACCGGCAAAATACTGGCGTACAGGCCCACTTGGGGGGGCAACCCGGCCAACAGGGCATAGGCCATGCTCTGGGGCACCAACAGAATGGCCACCACAAGGCCGGCGATCAGATCTCCCGGCAAATCTGATCGTTGATAGTGGAAGACCCAAAGGGACTCCTTAGCAAAGGGCAGGTACCGCGCCAGGATCCCTTGCCCCGAAGAGGAAGCAGAAGGGATCCCACTCATAGCGCCTGACCTCGGTTCCAGGGCATGCGAGCCAAGAGCAGAGCCATGCCACAGGTGTTGGTTACACCCGCAAACACCAGCCCAGCGCCCACAAAGCCACTCAGCAGCAGCCACCAGGGGTTGACAAAGGCCCCCAGAAGGGTTCCGGTGAGCACCAGGGATCCCGCCGCAATCTGCACCTGCCGCATGATGGAGATGGGCGCATTTTGGGTGCGGGTAACGGGCAGCTTGGCCGCTTTCCAAGCCTCGATCCCGCCCTTGAGGCTAATCACCTCCGGCCAGCCGCGGTCTAGCAACTGACAACCGGCGCGGATGGAGCGGCTGCCCATGCGGCAGTGCAACACCACCGGCTTCTCTGGCGTGGAAGCAGGCACTTTGGTGGGATCAAAGGTAGAGAGGGGCAGGTTGATGGCCCCCGGTATCCGCTCATCGGCATATTCTCCCGGCTCCCGCACATCAATGAGCTGGACTCGCCCCTGATCCAGCCACTGTTTTAAGGTCAGGGCATCGATCTCCTTGAGACGGGGATCCCGTTCTTGCGAAGCGGAAGGGATAGGGTTTTGTTGGGTTACGGTCATGGTTGTCTCCTTGCTTCCAGCGTTGTCTAAAATGCAAAATGCAGCGATTTTTGGGATTAATCCCCCTCCTCAAGCAAATGACTGGGCTCACCGGGGTAAAACCGGCTATCCAGGATTTGCTCTGAGGAATAAGGGCAGGTTTTGGGGAAAATCTTTCTGGGCAGCTTGGTCTCCTCCAGGGCCAGCTTCAGCGCCCCCAAGTAAGACTTGGAGATGGCCTCTGGCAAATAGGGCTTGAGACTTGGGCTTTCTTCAAGAAGCTCCAGAACTTCCTGCCGCTGCAGCTGGAGGGTGAGGAGCCAGCTTGCGGATCTCCCCTCTGGCTGGTACTCCCACTTGAGGAGATGCCCAACCAAAACTGCAAGTCGGTTTCGCAGTTCCTGCCGCTGTTGCCTGCCCAACGATTCAATCTCCTCGACTAAATTGGGCAGATCCAGCTTCTCCCAGGCCCGATCCCGCAGAAATTGAGCTTGTTGCTGGATCCAAGCGTAGAAATCGCTCTCATAGAGACTTTCTCGATCCACGCTCAAACTCTCCATTTCTGGCAAGCCAATTGAGAGAAGGTTACCCAGAGCAGCGGGCCCTCACCATCGGAGTTTCACATGGGCTCCCCAGCCGGCGGGGGCTTACCCTGCACCTCGCTGCCCAGAAGGAATTAAACCGCTGCTGCCACTTGGCCGCACTGCTCGTTGGCCGGCACCGCTTCCTGGATCTTCTTCGGCTGGGGCAGGTTGAGGCTGTTCATCAGGGCAATGAAGCTCTCACGGGAACGCAGGTTGCCCGTTTCCGGATCCACAAAGCGCGGGTTCCAGCGCTTCTCCTCGCCAATGGTGGAGACGGTGTGCCCGCGATAGTCGTGGCCAGGATAGACCAGCGTCTCATCGGGCAGCGTAAACAAGTGCTGGGTAACATGGTCGTACATCAGGCCGGGATCCCCGCTTTGGAAATCCGTGCGCCCACAGCCGCGGATCAGCAGGGCATCTCCGGTCAGGACGCGATCCCCATTCACGCGGTAGGTCATGTGGCTGTCGGTGTGGCCCAGGGTAGCGATGGCTTCAATGACGACGGATCCCACTTGCAGCGTTTCCCCATGACCGATGAAACGATCTGCACATTGAGCCTTGGCCTGTACTGGCACCACCCCTTGGCAACCGGTCAGTTCCCGCAGCTTCCCGGTTCCCGTGATGTGATCCGCGTGAACGTGGGTTTCCAGGCAGTACTTCAAGGTTAGACCTAATTCCCGAATCAGCTTCAAATCCCGCTCCACCTGCTCCAGTACCGGATCCACCAGGGCGGCCTCGCGAGTTGTCGGATCCGCGATTAAATAGGTGTAGGTGCTTGTTTCTGCGTCGAACAGTTGGCGAAATAGCATAGTGCCCTCCTGTCTGGTATCGAAAGCCCGACGTGAACTTGGACTTCCTAGGAACACTATATAACTATCTAGTGTTAAAATTAAAATCAAGTTGACGAACGGCGCAAGCAGGTTTGTTGATTGGGGAAAAGCCGGTGAGCAGAGCGGATGTGAATGAGTGTCGCACGATCCTGACGCCGCAGGTTCTCGACAGCGTGGCAGAGTACTTCAAGGTTTTGGCGGAACCCAGCCGCCTGCAGATCCTGTGTCAGTTGCGCTCGGGGCCCAAGAACGTCACCCAAATCTTGGAAGCTACGGGTATGGGCCAGGCCAATGTTTCCAAGCACCTCAAGATCCTGACCCAGGCAGGGATCGTCAGCCGTCAGCCCAAGGGGGTGAGTGTTTATTACCAAATTGCGGATCCCATGTGCTTTGAGCTGTGTGAAGTGGTATGTCGGCAGTTGGTGAGTCGGCTACAACAGCAAGCCCGCCAACTGGAGCCGCTGGCAGCCATTCACCCAGGTCAATCGAGCTGAGGCGAAAATGGTTCTCAAACGGGTTGGGGTTGTCGGGAGCACCTGATGATTAGTCCAGCCCCAGCCGCTGACGAAAGTAAGGGATGGTCTGTTGCAGCCCAACTTGCAGCGGGATCCGAGGCTCCCAACCCAAGAGGGCGCGGGCTTTGCGAATGTCGGGCCGCCGCTGCTTGGGATCGTCCGTCGGCAGAGGCCGGTAAACGATGGGAGAAGGGCTGCCGGTGAGGGCGAGCACCTGCTGGGCCAGCTCCAGGATCGTGAACTCCTCTGGGTTGCCCAAGTTAAAGGGTCCGGGGTAGGGGCTATTCATCAGCCGGATCAAGCCTTCCACCAGGTCGGAGATGTAGCAAAAGCTGCGGGTCTGGGATCCATCCCCATAAACTGTTAAGGGATCCCCGCGCAGGGCCTGGACGATAAAGTTGCTCACCACGCGGCCATCGTCCTCCCGCATGGCGGGGCCGTAGGTGTTGAAGATGCGGGCCACCCGGATCTCCGTCTGGTATTGCCGCTGCCAGTCGAAGGTGAGGGTTTCCGCCAAGCGCTTGGATTCGTCGTAGCAGGCCCGCGGGCCAATGGGGTTGACGTGGCCCCAGTAGTCTTCCGGTTGGGGATGCACCTGGGGATCCCCGTACACTTCTGAGGTGGAGGCCAGCAGGAACCTCGCTCCCGTTTTCTGGGCCAGTTGCAGCAGGTGGTAGGTGCCCCAGAGGCTGGTGCGGATGGTGCGGATGGGATCCGCTTGGTAATGGGGGGGAGAAGCGGGGCAGGCCAGGTGGTAGATCTGCTGGATCCCGGCCTCTTCCAAAGCGGGCGGCAAGGGATCCGCCACGTCGTGCCAGATGAGCTGAAAGGCGGGGTTGTCCAGATGGGCCTGGACATTGAGCTGCCGGCCCGTGTAGCCGTTATCCAGACAAATGACCCAGTGGCCTTCTTGCAGAAGGCGGGTTACCAAGTGGGATCCGATAAATCCCAGGCCACCCGTAACCAGGATCTTCATGATTTCCCCTGATTTCCCCAGCACCTACCAGCCCACTCCGATGAGGGTTATGCCCGCCTGCCGCACCGCCTCCCGATCCAGACAGTTACGGCCATCGATGAGCAAGGGCCGCCGCATCAGCTCTGCAATTCGTCGGTAATCCAGCGACAAAAACTCCGGCCACTCCGTCACCAACACCAGGGCATCGCAGTCCTGGGCCAGGCGAAACACATCCGTTTCCACCACCACATGGGCTAGCCCCTCCCGCATCCCTGAAGCGGACACAACGGGATCATACGCCTTCACCTTTGCCCCAAGGCGGTGGAGCTGCTCGATTAAGGTCAGGGAAGGGGCATCCCGCAGGTCGTCGGTGTGGGGTTTAAACGTCAGACCCAGTAGGCCAATGGTTTTTCCCTTGAGCACCTTGAGGGCCTGCTGCAGCTTTTCCACCAGGCGCTGCCGCTGTTCTCGGTTAACCTCCACCGTGGCCTGCAACAGCTTGGCCTCATAGCCATAGTCAGCAGCGGTTTGGATAAGAGCCGCCAGATCTTTGGGGAAGCAGCTTCCGCCCCACCCTATGCCAGCGTTGAGAAAGGCGCGGCCAATGCGCCTATCTAGGCCGATCCCTTCCGCCACCTGGGTGATGTCGGCGCCGGTGCGCTCGCAGATGTTGGCCATTTCGTTGATGAAGCTAATCTTGGTGGCCAGGAAGGCGTTGGCGGCATACTTGATCATTTCGGCAGAAGCCAGGTCGGTCACCAGCAAAGGCACGGGATCCCCTTGCAGGCCCTGCTGGCGGTTGAGGATGGGTTCATACAGCTGCCGCATGATTTCAATGGCGCGGGGGCTGTTGGAGCCAATCACAATGCGATCCGGGTAGAAGGTATCTTGGATGGCACTGCCCTCCCGTAGGAACTCGGGGTTGCTCACCACGTCAAACTGCGGCGTCCAAGGGGAGAGCTCTAAGGTGAGAGATCTGGCCTCAGGATCCCTCCCCACTTCTCGGCTGCTCAGCCGCTGCTTGGCAGCTTCGGCGGCCCCGTCCAAAATGAGCATGCGCACCCAGTCCCCAGAGCCAATGGGCACAGTGGATTTGTTGACAATGACTCGATAGTGCTCGTCCAGATGCTGGCCAATTTCCCGCGCCACTGCTTCCACGTAGCGCAGATCGGGATCCCCGCTGGGCAGGGCCGGGGTGCCCACGGCAATAAACACCACCTCGCTGGCCTGGATCCCAAGGCCCAGATCGGTACTAAAGTGCAGCCGACCCGCCGCAGTTCCCTCCCGCACCAGCTCTTCCAGGCCGGGCTCGTAGATGGGCAGGCGACCCCGCTGCAGCCCTTCAATCTTAGCGGGGTTGTTGTCCACACAGATAACGCTATTTCCTAGGTGAGCCAGGCAAGCCCCTGTTACCAGGCCCACATAGCCAGCGCCTACCACAGCAACGTGCATACTCAGAGTTCGCTCCCCAATCGGCGGCCACTTGACTAAGCCTTAGCAGCTTGCTTTTAGGGTACCCTCCCTTACCCCTATTGAGGTCGGTGACAAAAGTAGAACAGGATATCTGTGGATCCCCGCCCGAGCTGCAGTGAGCTTTCTGGATTCTGCTGCCATAGCCAGCCGCCGCCAGCGCCAAGTGCAGAGGGTGCTGTACGTCACGCTAGGGCTAAATGTCCTGGTGTTTCTGATCAAGTTAATCCTGGGGCTGACGACGGGATCCCTGAGCCTCATTGCCGATGCCCTGCACAGCTCCACCGACAGCGCCAGCAACATTTTGGGCTTGGTGGCCATGCGCTTTTCTTCGCCAGAGCCCGATGACGACCATCCCTACGGCCATCGCAAGTTTGAAGCCATTGGAGCGCTGGGGATCGCCGCCTTTTTGGGGATGGCCAGCCTGGAGATCCTGCGCACAGCCGTGGAGCGGTTTTGGGAGCCCCAGCCCCACCTGCAGATCGATGAGCTGACCTTGGGGATGATGGTGGGCGTGCTGGGCATTAATGTCTTTGTCACCCTCTACGAGCACCGCTGGGGCAAAGCTCTGTCCAGCTCGCTGCTGTTGGCCGATGCGCGCCATACCCTCAGCGACGTTGGGGTGACGCTGACGGTGTTGCTGGGGTTGGCCGGCATGCATTATTGGGGGATCCCTTGGTTGGATCAAGCCCTGGCTTTGCCGGTGGCGCTGCTGGTGCTCCGAAGCGGCTGGGAAGTGCTGCAGGAGAATCTTCCCTACCTCACCGACCGGGTGGCGATCCCCTCTGAGGCCCTGCGGGATCTGATCCTGAGCGTGCCAGGCGTGCTCGACTGCCATGACATCACTTCCCGCGGCATCCCCGGGGAGATAGTCTTTATCGAGATGCACCTGGTGGTGGAGCCACAGGACATTGAGTCCGCCCACCGCCTCACTGAGGAAGTCGAACACCTCCTGCAAGGGCGCTACGGGCCGGCGCGGATCCTCATCCACCTGGAGCCCCGCTCCCATATCGAACAACCCTAGCGAGAGCTTGCCACCTGCCAACAGATGACCCAGCCAAGGCTCAGGGATCCCGATGTTTCCAGAAGAACACTAAAACGGTTCCCTGCATCTCAAGAAATGCCCATTCTTTTGTAGAATCCGTTCCGCAACGCATAGTCATTTATCTCACCGTCAAGGTGAAACAAAGGACCGGTTGCTTCCTGCTAAGGCCTCCGGCCCGCTAGTGCGAGCAGTTGAAATAGATGGTAATAAAAACCACGACTGCTATCAGCCCTCAACGCCTTGTGCACAAGAAGCTTTTAGGCTCTAAAACCGCCTCCTCTCCCTTTGGACTTTTTTGCGATCCCTGGCAAATGGATCTTGCATTCCTTGCCCTGCTTGGGTTTGCCAGGGGTGGCGTTCCCCCTTGGGGGGGATCCTTAGAAACTGGAAAAGAGAAAATCGAAATCAAACGAAACTGGGCCTGGTTATCAGGCGGGCAGCGAAAACAACGGCTGAAACGCTCCAGAAATCGGCCTGCTGGCTGGGGAAAGTCTGGGAAAGTGAGGTCTGGATCCCCGGCAGCCACCGCTGCCCAAAAGTAGCGCAATTGTGGGGCCAAGGCTTGTGCCTGTTCCAAAGGCAAATTCAGCGGTGCGGAGGTTAAAAACTTAACCACCGCTGGTTCGCTGCGCTGGGCCATCCACTCCCGGGAGAACGCTTGCAAATCGGGCCAATCGGGCAGGGATCCCACCCGGTAGCTCTGGATATGGACTTGGATTCCGGTCTCTCGATCCGACCGGATCTCGACAAGGCGGTAGGGGTGGGGAAAGCTGACCAAAGAGCCGGTGGTAATGTCGTAAACCCCCCCTCGTCGGGCGATGTGCTGGATGTGCAGATGTCCGGTGAACACCAGTTGCACCCCATAAGCTTGCAGCAGCCGCCGCAACTGAGAGGCATTCTCCAGCATGTAGCGACGCCCCCAGGGATGGAGAGACTGGCCGCGCAGATGCTCGACCACATTATGGTGCACCATCAGCAGCACCAGCTCTTCCTCGGCTGCCGCCAATTCTTTCTCCAGCCAGGTCAGTTGTTCTGGGGTTAGACACCCCACCAATTGACCCTGAGCATCAAAATGGTTGGAATTGAGGCCGATCAAACGGATCCCTGGCCGCAGAACCCGGCTGTAATCCAAAGACTGCCCATCCTCGTAGCCAAAAGCTCGGTAGTAGCGGGGAAAATCCGCCAAACCAATAGAGCGCCCGCTGGCCTCGGGCTGGGGCACATCGTGGTTGCCGGGCACCACAAAAGCCGGAAAGGGCAGCCGAGCCAGCCGCTCTGCCAGCCATGCATGGTTTTCCGGCTCCCCATGCTGGGTCAGATCCCCCGGCAACAGCAGAAAATCCAGAGGCAACTGCACCAGATGCTGCAAAACCTGTTCCAGAGCCGGGATGCTCACCTCTACCAGGTGAAATCGGCTGGGGTGATCCCAAAGGGTGGAAGGGAGGGTGACGTGGGGATCGCTCACCACAGCAAAGCGGATCTGCACGGATTACTCCCCTTGACAACAGCAAGCAGATAGAGCCTTCGGCCCACCGGGGGGACAAGCGCTTCTGCTATTCTGGCATCCATCACGGGATCCCGATTATCTCAGGAGCACAGCATGGTGGCCCAGGTGATTACCATCGATCACCCTCTGGTGCAGCACAAGCTCAGCCTCATGCGCCGTGTTGAAACTACAACCGCCGACTTCCGAGCGCTGATGCGGGAGATCAGCCTCTTGATGGCCTACGAGGTGACCCGCGATCTGCCCCTCAAGCTACAGCCCATTCAAACCCCGATGGCCCCAATGTTGGCGCCGATGTTGGCGGCAGAGAAAAAGTTGGTGCTTGTCTCCATCCTGCGGGCCGGCCAAGGGCTCCTCGACGGCATGCTGGAGCTGATCCCATCAGCACGGGTGGGGCATATCGGCCTATATCGGGATCCCCATACCCTGATCCCCATCGAGTACTACTTCAAGGTGCCCACCGATATCGAAGATCGTGAGGTGCTGGTGGTGGATCCAATGTTGGCCACCGGCCATTCGGCAGCAGCGGCTGTGGCACGCCTACGCCAAACTCGACCCAAGTCGATCCGCTTCATCTGCCTGGTGGCCGCCCCAGAAGGGATCCGATATTTCCACGAACAGAACCCAGATGTGCCAATCTATACCGCTGCTGTAGACGATGGCCTAGACGAGCACGGCTACATCCTCCCCGGCCTAGGAGATGCAGGGGATCGCCTGTTCGGCACCCGCTGATGGGAGAGTGCCATGCCTACAGCACCCTATGTTGCTGCGCCACACTGAACGGGAACCGCACCGCTGTCGCGATTAGGAAGTTGGGTTGGGCGCCAACAACTGTTCCCCCCTCAACATGCGGGCAGCAGCGCTGAGCAGCTCCTCTTCCAGATAGGGCTTGGTGAAGTAGGCAGTTGCTCCCAGCTCCCGTGCTGTTTGCCGGTGCCGTTCTGCCCCCCGCGAGGTGAGCATGGCAACCGGAAGATGCTTGAAGTTGCTGTCTTCTCGCAGGCGGGTGAGCAGCTCTAGGCCGTCCATGCGCGGCATCTCGATGTCGCAGAAGATAAGGTCGCAGGGCAGGCCGCCGCGCAGCTTTTCCCAGGCATCCTGGCCATCCCGCGCCTGTTCCACCCGGTAGCCCACCTTCTGGAAAGACATTGAGAGCAGCTCCCGAACGGTAATCGAGTCGTCCACGATCAGCACCGTGGTCTGGCGCACCTCTTCTGGGGTTGGCTCCTCATCCCGGTGATCCAGCCAGAAGCGGTTGAGATCCCGACGGCGACCGTGGGCTATGTCCACCAGCTCGATGATGTCGGCAATCGGCAGGACCCGCCCGTTCCCCAACACCGTTGCCCCAGAAATGCCCAGTGGCTTGGGCACAGGCCCGCGCAGTTGCTTGATCACGATTTCCTGCTCTTCCACGAAGCTGTCCACCTGCAGGGCAACATACTGGCCGGCACTTTGCAGGATGACAATGGGAATAATGCCCTCATCCTGGGTGATGCTGTACACCTCGGAACGGCTGCGGCTGTGGCTGCGGCTGTAGGCCAGCAGATTTGAGAGGGGCTGGAAGTGAAGACGCTGATCCCGCCAGAGAATCGAGGGCCGCCCCTGCTCATCCGGCTGAACTTCGTCGGCAGGAACATCCAGCATCTCCTCCACGCCATCCAGGGGGAAGGCGATCAGGGCTTTGTCGCTGACACACACCATGGCCTTGGAGATGCTCAGGGTGAGGGGGAGGCGGATGGTAAAGGTGGTTCCTTTGCCCCGCACAGAATCCACTTGGATACTGCCGCGCAGATCGGTGATGTTGCGGCGCACCACATCCAAGCCAACCCCCCGCCCGGCCAGATCGTCCACTTCGCTGGCCTCGCGAACGCTGAAGCCGGGGTGGAAGAGAACGTTGAACACTTCGTCTTCGTCGGCTTGCTCCGACAGCAGCCCCAGCCTTTGGGCCTTGGCCTTGACCTTCTCCACCGGGATCCCGGCGCCATCGTCCGAGACGATGATGATGGTTTGGTTGCCCTGATAGAAGGCCTTGACGGTGATCTTGCCCTCAGGGGGCTTGCCCGCCCGCCGCCGCTCCTCAGGGGTCTCGATCCCGTGTACCAGGGCGTTGTTCACCAGGTGGGTCATGGGGTCATAGAGCTCCTCCAGGATGGCCTTGTCGATGAGCGTGTCACGGCCTTCCACCACCAGGCTGGCCTGCTTGCCCGTTTTGATGGAGAGATCCCGAATGGCGCGGGGCAACCGATCGGCAACTTGCGAGAAGGGCACCATGCGCGCCCGGTTCAGGCCCTCTTGCAGTTGGGTGGTCACCTGGCGAAATTGGCGGGTAATCTGCTCGGCCTCATCCACGGCAAACTCGATGTCGGAGGAGGACTCGCGCACCCGCACGATGAGCTCAATGATCTCCTGGGCCAGAGCGTGGAAGGCCGTAAACTGATCCATCTCCAGCTTGTCGAACTCTTGGCCGGAGGAATGACTCCGCCTTCCTCGGCTGGATCCCTCCCCATTTCGACCGAAGCCCACCGTTACCGTGCCGCCATAGGCTGAGCTGCTGCGGCTGGAGAACAAAGCCGATTCCAGCAAGGAGCGGTCATACTGATCCCGCATGCGCTGGCCCAGATCCCCTAGCTGTTGCACACGGCCCAACAGGCCATCCAGAAACTGGCGCAGACGGGTTTGGTTTTGCTCCATGCTGTTGCGGATGACCACCAACTCTCCCACCAGGTTGTTGATGGAGTCGAGGTGGCGCACCTCCACCCGCATCACAGGGTTGCTGAGGGCAGCAGTTCGCCGTGAAGTCGGCCCAGTTGCCGCCGGGGCAGCTGCTGCTGGGGTGGGGGTTGCTGGAGCAGCAGCAGGTGCTTGGGCAGGAACCTCGAGATCGCCCAGGAGCGATTCCAGCTGGGCTGCAAAGTCGTCAGCAGCCTCGCCGCTCGCGGCTGCAGGGGATCCCACAAGGGGGGCGATAGCCTTTTCTAGCTCAGGGGTTACCGCCGGCTCGGCAGCGTCGAAGAGGGCGGCCAAATCGTCCAAACGGGGAGCCGGAGCAGCTTCCAGCGCCTCTTCCTCTGGGGTCTCGGCCTCGCCAACAGGAACGGCTAAGGATTCATCCTCTGCAAACAGGCTGGCCAACTGGCTTTCCAGATCGTCCTCCGCAGGCTGGAGGGCATTTTCTTCCTCCAGTGCGGCAACCGGCGGCTCTGGCTCAGACACGGGCACTTCCGCCAGGCTGCTCGCTTGCAAAGCTTCTGTGTCCTCCAGGAAGGTGGCAAGATCCAAGGGGGGTTCTTCTTGGGGCGCTTCCCCTTCTGCAAAGAACTGGCTCAACTCATCCAGATCCACCTGGCTGTCGCTATCCATGGCCGAGAGGGATCCCCTGGCCCCCAGGCTCAGTTCTTCTGGGTCGGATTCCTGGGTGAATAGGGCATCGAGATGGTCGAAGGAGAGCTCGGGGGAAGGGGCGACTGCCTCCTCAGCCGTGGGTTGCAGCTCCGCGAAAGACTCCTCCTGCACCGGGAACAGATCCTCCAGAAGCGCCCACTCTTGGGCTTCTGCTGTGTCCCCAGCTGCTGATTGGGTCAGGGGGATGGAGTCCCCATCGGACGCCTCCTCGAGGGTCTCGCCGGCGAAGAGATCCCCTAGGCTCAGCTCGGCTCCGAAGTCTGGAATTGGCGATTCCCTCGGCTCGTTGGCCATGTCGGGCGACGTGGGGAAGGGTTCGCCGATAAAGAGATCCCCCAGTTGCTCAGCTTCGGCAGCATCAGCCTCAGCGATGTCCAGGGATGGGCCAAAAGAGGGATCCAAAAATACGGAAGGTTCACTTGCTTCCGGCATCGACCAAGCCGGATCGGCTTCTGCCGCAGGGGTGGAAAAAAAGCTCTCCAGGCTGTCTTCGGCAGTATCGAAGGCAGCAGAGTCGGCGAACTCTGAGGATCCCACCTCGTCGGATCCCGACTCTGCCAGATAATCTGCTGGGATGGAAAAATCCTCTAGCTGGATATCTGCGGGAAATTCAGCCCAAAGGTCTGCTGCGATTTCCCCGTCCTCAAGGGCTTCCTGAAGGGGTGGGGACGGTTCAGCCGCCCAAGGATCGGCCTCCGGCTCACCAGCGGGAACGGCCTCCAAGTCCGGAAGCTGAGACCCTTCCTGCCGGAAAGCACTCTCTACGGGAAGTTCCTCCAGCTCAAATAGGGCCTCTACCCCGGCACTTGCGGCTTCGTCTGGGACAAAGCCGGATCCCTCGCCCATTTCCGCAGCAACGCTCTGGGCAGTCGGCTCCTGTTCAGCATCCCAGGCAGGCTCAGCAGAGACAAACCCCTCTGCCCCTTCACCCACCACTTCGGCAAACAGCTCCGCCAGATCGGCCTCAGCTCTCTCCTCATCCAACCTTGGGCTCAGATCCTCAAAGGTCTGCAAGAGGGGCTCAGGAGAGGAGGGGATCAGCTCCGTTGGGAATTCTTCAATATCGGATAGCGCTTCTGCGTTGGCAAACAGCTCGTCAAAGGCTGAGGTGGCTTCTTCCTCCAGATCCAAGGGAGTGGCATAGAGCTCCGCTCCGCTAACGCGACCGAAGTCGTCCGCAACAGAGGCCAAGTCAGCTCCCTGCCCGTCCTCTTCTGGGCTTTCTGCCGGCACGGCAGCTGTCCTCCAGTCTTCCTCCCAAGCCGCTTCGGCTCGGATCCCTGGCCAACTCAGATCCAGATCCCCCTCTTCCGCGGGAGCAGATCGGTGCTCTGAATCTGTTCCCGCCAGCGGGACGGAGTCCTCAGCAGTGCCCACTTCCCATAGGGATGAGAGCTGTTCCGCCGCCAGATCTCCGCTTGCCTCTGCGCTCTCCTGCTCCGGCGACAGGGCAGCTCCGGGCTCATCCTCTTGAAAGGATGTCTCAGCGAGGGTTACCGCTTCCCAGCTCAGATCGGGGGTAGCGCTTTCCTCCGCAGGGATCCCAGCAGCCGCAGCCCAATCCTCTGGGGCACCCCCAGGTTCTGGGAATGACGGCTCTGCCTCAGACCCCCAAGCCAGACCAAGGTCGAAGGGCTCAGGGACTTCTGGCTCTTCAGGGGCTGCCGGAACAGGGCGGAAAGCCAGCAACTCAGCCGAGGGTCGGATGGCGTTTGCCGCTCCGCCGGCCAGAGCCTGGTGGGCTTGCTTCAGATCTCGCAGCACCGGCAGGGCCAACTGCCGCAAATCCTGGCTGGGATCCGCCAAAATCTCGCCCACCAAGCGGGTCAAGTCTGTCCAGCCTCCCAGTTCCAGAGCCGAAGATTGCCCCAAATCCTGCAAAGATTGGGCCAGAGCTTGCAGAGCCGGTCGAGTGGCCGGGTCGTCAGGACGTTTGAACAGCTCCAGCATCTGGCGCAGCAGGGCCGGGATCTGCTGATGCACCACCACCTCAAGAGGATCCGGTGGGGCAGGGGGAGCGGCAGGGCGAGCCAATTGTTGCAGTTCTGAAGAAGGGGCAACCTGTTCGGCCTTGCCGTCTAGGATGAGCTGCTGTCCCTGCTTCAAATCCCGCAGGGCGACCAAAGCCAGAGCACGCAGGTCGGCATCGGGGTTGCCCAGGGCTTGCTCGAAAGTTTCCGTCAACTGTTGCCAGCCCGCCAGATGATGAACTTGTCCGATCTCCTTGAGAACGGCATTCGCCGCTGCCAAGCGCTCTCGGACATCTGGCTGATCCCGTTGTTTAAACAGCTCCAGCATCTGGCGCAACTGCTGCGGCACCACCTCCGCCATGTCCTGCTGCAGGGTGCGAACCGCCGGCGGCGAGACGGGAGCTGAGACAGGGCCCTCGCCGAGAAGATTTTGAATGTGCCTTTCGGTCTCTTGAAAAACCGGCTCCAATTCCGCCAGGGTGGTGTTGCTGACTTCCTGGGTGAGGCCGCGGGGGCTCTGCAGCTCCTCCAACAACATCGAAAGCCCATCAAAGGCCCGCAGCAGCAGGGTTTCCAGGTGCTGATCGACGGGCACTCCGCCTGGACGGGAGCGAAAGATGTTGAAAAAATCTTCCATGCGGTGGGCCGTCCGTTGGATGCTGGTGAGGCCCAGCATGGCAGCTCCCCCCTTGATGGAGTGAGCAGCTCGAAACAGCTCGTTGATCAGCTCGGGATCGCTCATGCTGTCCCGCAGGCTGAGGAGCACTTGTTCGATTGTTGCCAAGTGGTCGCGGGCTTCTTCGATGAAATAACTGAGGATCCGCTTTTGTGCTTCTTCATTCATGGCAGGAGGCCCTTCCTACAGCCCACAGGTATGCATCAGTAATAGCAGACCGGACAGATTGAGGCTCGCCTGAGCGAAGAGTCCGGCCAAAAGTCGGAACAGGGGGATCCCGGTGCCATTTGCTAAGGATCGATAACGTCTCCTGCATGGGGATCCTTGTCCCTAGAATGCCCTCAAAACAGCAGATTTGCTCATTCATCCCCAACCCGGAAGCGACCGACAGAAGTTTGCAACTCGCGGGCGATGCTCACCAACTGTTGGAGCGAAGCTGCCACCTTCTGCGCCTCCTTAGAGGTCTCGTTGGCGGTCAACTCCACCGATTGCATCACCTGCGCCACAGAGCGAGAGGTTTCCGTTTGTTGCACGGTGGCCTGAGAGATCGCCCGCACCAACTCGTCGATCCGGCGACTGACCTCGATAATCTCGTCCAGGCTGTTCTTGGCCTGCTCGGCCCGCCGCGTCCCCTCGATCACCAGTTGGGTGCCTTCTTCCATAGCCGTCATCACGTTGCCGGTTTCCGATTGAATCTGCAACACGATCTGCTCGATCTCCTTCGAGGCTTTGGCAGCTCGGTCGGCCAGTTGTCGCACCTCATCGGCCACGATGGCAAAGCCCCGTCCCGATTCCCCGGCTCGTGCCGCCTCGATGCTGGCGTTGAGGGCAAGCAGGTTGGTGCGCGAGGCAATTTGAGAGATCAAAGCCACAATTTTGGAAATTTCCTGCGAGGATTCCGCCAATCGCTTCACTTTGCGGGTGGTTTCTGCCACGGTTTCGCGAATTTCCAGGATGCCACTTACCGTGCGATCCACAGCTTCTCCACCCCGAGCGGCTGCTTCTGTGGCTTGGGCAGTCACGTTGGCCGCTTCGCGGGCGTTGCTGGCCACCTCTTGAATGGAGTCCGTCATCTCCTGAATGGAGTTGAGGGAGTTGGAAATCTCCTCCGCCTGGCGCAAGGCGTCGGCAGAGAGGCTGCGGGCAAAGTCCTCGTTCTGCAAGGCGGCATCGTTCACGGCGGCGGCGGCCCGCTTCACCTGGCTGACAATGTCTCGCAGACTGCGAATGGTCAGGTTAAAGGAGTCGGCCACAGCCCCCAGCACGTCGGCAGTCACCTCTGCCCGCACCGTCAGGTCTCCACGGGCAGCCCCTTCCACGTCGTCCAGCAGGCGAATCACCTGGCGCTGTAGGTCTTCCTTAGCTTGCCCTTGCTCGGCAGCCCGCTGGCTCAGTTCGGCGAAGTTGGCTTCAAGGGCAGCCGCCATCTGGTTAAAGCTGTCGGCCAAGCGCCCCAGCTCATCGTGGGTGTTGGCTGTGGCTCGTACTGAATAATTCCCCTGGGCCAAGGCGGCAAAGTGGCCGGCCAGCTCTTGGGCAGTGGAGCGAATTTGTTTGGCACTCCTGGCCCCGAGGATAACCCCTGCTCCTGTGCCGATCACCCCACCTCCAATCACCCCGGCAATCAAGCGAGCTCCCCCATTGGCCTGGATCCCAAGGCCAATCGCCAAGCCGGCAGCCAAACTCACAGCTCCTTGGATAAGCGCTATGGCCAATTGCCGATCCCCAATCGGTCGGTTGGCGATCCCAGCAGAGGTTCTTGCCCCTTGTTCACCTACACTAAGAATAGGGAGGGAGGCCGTGGGCAGCAGAACTTGGGCCGCTCCGCTGCCGGTCTCCGCCATTGGGCTCATCCCCCCAATCGCCCCCTCATCTGGGCGGAAGGCCCCCACCGGCTCGCCGCCATCCATGCCGGCAAGTTCGCGATCCAGGCTGTCTAGCTCGTCAAGCTCGAAGAGGGCAGAGCCGGGACTGGCAGTATCTTCGTCGGGAGCAGGGATCGGCTCACTCATGGGGGCAGCCAATTCGGTCGGCAGGCTTTCTTCCAGGGATCCCCCCTCCTCTTCCTCAAAACCAGGCAGGGAGAAGCCCATCTCATCGGGAAAATCGGCATCGCCGGCCAACTGCGTAATGGAGTCGAAGTCGCCTTCTAGGGCTTCCAGATGCTCTCGATCGAACTCGTTGAGGAAGGCAAAGTCATCTTCGACCACCGGATCGGTTTGAGGCCCGCCCTCTTCCGAGCCTACCCGTCGCGAGGTGGCCGGTGGTGTTACCCGAGAATGGGTCGGCATCGGGTGAGATAAACCCAGCGGATCAGCCTCCGGCATTTGCAGCCCGGTCTCCAAGGGATCCCTGAATCTCTCTTCCCCCATGAAATCGCTGCCAAGGCTGTCTGCCTCCAGTGGAAAGGGATCCTGAGCAAAGGGATCCGCCTCCTCTTCCCCCATCTCCTCGAACTGCAAGAAGGGATCGGGAGCAGAGAAAGCCTCTTCCGAAAAGGCATCCGACCCAGGTGCAAACTCATCTGGAGAGCGAAACTCGTCCGCTTCTGGGGAATCGGGAAGATCCGCCAGCTCCGGTGCCATTTGCAACAGCTCTTCTAGACCCTTCCGGGCCGACTCCAGCTCATCGGGATCACTGGCTGTTTGTAAAATGGTGTTGTAGGTTTGGCGAGCTTCCAACAACTGCCCAGCTTGTTTTTGTGCCAAAGCCAGCAGCAGCTTGACAGCAGTATCTTGCGGTTCAGCAGCGGCCACTTGGTTGAACAACCGCACCGCCCGGACGTAGTCTCCCTGCCAAAAGGCGGCCATCGCATCGGTGTAGTCTCTCTGACTGTTCGCGCTCGGAACCATGGATCCTCCCTTCACTGCTTGCCTACCTCTGTTCACGCGTCAACACAGATGCAAACGGAACGCCCCCAACACCTCAAAACCCCATGGATGCAGGCTATCCCCCCTTTTCCACATTCAGTCAAGCAAGAGTGGGCCTTTCTGCCGCCGTCTCAGGGCTTACCCTCAACAGCCTCGACACGCATCGGTAGGGGATAGATTTGGTCCAACTTTCCCCATTGTGGCTGGAGTTAGCTTGGATCTTTGATAGGAACTATACACTTTCCTCCCGCTGAGCTCCCAGGGGGCCGTCTGTCAACCCCAACGATTGGATCGCAGGATGGCCGACTGATCCAGCAATGGCAAGCGCGATCCCGTTCCGGGCACCACCCATTCCCCTCGCAAAAAAGGAGCCATGGACTCAGGAGCCGTGAGGGCAGGCCGCACCAATTCAGTCTTCAGCCACTCCATGCCTACAATTAAATCCACAGCCAAGCCCATGAGCAAATCCTGTTGATCCATCACGGCCACCACAGGAATCTCGGCTCGGTCGATGTTCAGGGGCGGGCTGATCCCCAAAAATTGCCCCAGGTCTGCAACCCAGATGATCTCGCCCCGCAAATTCAGCGTGCCCAGCAAAACTGGGGCCACATTGGGCATG
This sequence comes from Thermostichus sp. MS-CIW-38, assembly GCF_054058415.1. Lineage (NCBI taxonomy): Bacteria > Bacillati > Cyanobacteriota > Cyanophyceae > Thermostichales > Thermostichaceae > Thermostichus > Thermostichus sp. MS-CIW-38. Next base: position 44,285 of record NZ_JBSSAH010000012.1, read on the forward strand.
GGGGTGATTTTCTCTGGGCCAATGCTCACCACCTCCACAACCGATACCGCTGGCAGCGCAAATTCCTCCCCGGTGGCAATCTTGAACTTTAGGAATAGCTCACCTTCGGGAGCCTCCATCTCCCGCAACTCTTGGGTCTCATCCCCCATCAATAAATCCAGATCCCCCAGCATGATGCTCCCCCGCATGGATAGTCTTGTGGACTGTTGATCCCGCCCCCCTCCCTGCTTAAAACGCAGAGTCGTTCTCAGGACCTACCGAAAGGCGTGGAAGCAGAAGGGGCAGCTCTCAGCCTCTCAGTAATTGCTTGATCGTACCCACCAGTTCCTGGGGCTGGAAAGGCTTGGCAATGTAGGCATCCGCTCCCTGGCGGATCCCCCAGTAGCGGTCAAATTCTTCGCCCTTGGAAGAACACATGACGATGGGCGTTTTTTGGGTGAGAGGGTCGGCCTTGAGAAGACGGCACACCTCATAGCCGTTCATGCGCGGCATGACGATGTCCAGCACGATCAGGTCGGGTTTGTTTTGCTTCACCGCCTCTACGGCCTCCACCCCGTCTTCCACAGTCATCACCTCGAAGCCGTTTTCCTGCAGCAGCTTGCTGATCATCTCCCGCTGGGATTGGCTATCTTCCACCACCAAAACGCGACTCATTTCCGATTCATCTCCCGCAATTGATGTTTGATGGTCGCCAGGAGCTCTTGGGGCTTAAAGGGCTTGGTTACATAGGCATCCGCCTGGTTGCGCCTGGCCCACTCGATATCAAAGGTCTGGTCTTTGGTGGAACACATGACGATGCGAATGTGTTTGGTACTTTCATCCCCCTTCACTTCCCGGCATACCTCGTAGCCGTTCATGCGCGGCATGACAATATCCAGCACCACCACATCAGGCTTCTGCTGGCGAATGCACTCCATTGCCTCTACGCCGTCTGTTGCTGTGGAGACTTCCAAACCGTTCTCGGAAAGCAAGCTGGAAATGGTCTCCAGGTAGGTACGGTTGTCATCCACCACCAGCACTTTGCTCATCGCCGTCTTGCTCCTTTTGCACTCCCGCGCAACCGTCGGGCTGCTTTGACTGAGGTTTGCTCTTGTAACCTCACCTGGCTCCATGGCTCCAAGTCGGCCATGCTACCCCTATTGTTTCGGTGAGGCCACTCTTCTGTCCAGTACTTCGCCTATAGTCTTCTGTGCCAACATTTTGGCTACCCCAACGCCTATTCGCCACCGCCCCGTTTGGGGGGAGGGCCCACGTAGGATTCGACAATGGTCAACAACTCCTTTTCCGCAAAGGGTTTGCTCAAAAATTCGTTCGCTCCGGCCATGCGGGCCTTAATCCGGTCGGTAAAACCATCCTTGCCGGTCAGCATAATCATGGGGGTTTCGCGGAACTGGCTGGATTTGCGCAACATGGCGCACAGCTCATACCCATCCAACTTGGGCATGGCCACATCGCAGAGAATCATGTCGGGGTTGAGAAGAAACACCTGTCCCAGCGCTTTGAGAGGATTGCCGATGGTGGTAACCTGGTAGCCCTCGTTTTGCAGGATGAACTCTACGGTTTTTTGGATGGCCATGGAGTCGTCGATGCAAAGGATGTGGCTGGGCTTATCGCTGGGTTTGAGGGGACGGCTGGGCTTGGGCTCCGCGATCAAGACGGGCTCGGACAGTTGAATGGCCCCTTGGCGGACGTAGGGATAGATGGCCTTGGCCACCGCCAGGGTGTCTCGACCCAGGTAGCGACCCATCTGGCGAATGCTGGTTTTGCCGTCTGACCACTCGCTCAGGGCTTTGAAGACGGGGGCGGGCAGGTTTTGCTGGAGCGGCAGGGGGTTGACGATGGTGGGAGCTTGGTTGGGAGCTTGGATGTAGGGGTGCAGCTTTTTCCACTCCTGCACTTGGGCTACGATCTCGGTGAGCAGGGGGGTAACGGGGAAGGTGGTCAACTGGGGGGCCAGGGGGGATCCGGCCTCAAAAATGAAGGAACCCTGGTGGAGGCTAAGCAGGTCGAAGAGGACTTCCCGCACCATGCCCAGCAGGATTTGCTTGCCTTGGTTGGGGTTGAGCTTGTGGCTTTCCAGCAAAGACCAGAGGCGGTTGTATTCGGGGGCGTTGACCGCGGCTTTGTGGGGAATTTGAATTTCCTCCAGGGCGGCTTCCAGCTTGAAGCGGTGCAGATAGTCTCTGAGGCGGGCAATGTTCCCTTCCGTTTCAGAGGCGTAGATAATCCGCCCATTCAGGAAGAAGACAAACCAGTAGACAGAGGGGCTGGCCTCTACAAAAAGCTCACCGGTGCGCTGGCCCAGCTCGATGAGCTGAAGGATGCTGCGGATATCGATCTCTTGTAGTTTTCCTTGCATGGGATCCCTGCCTGCAGTCCAGCAAGATACGTCCATTATGACGCTAGTCTTTAACTGTTGCTGCCCCGCCGGTAAGGCCATTTTCGGGAAGAGGGTTAAAGTTTAAAAAAGTTGGGGTTTGACTTGGGCCGAGCGCCTGCATTCCCCGAGGTATCTCTGGACTCCAGCAGACCCTCCCAATTAGAGCAGAATGGAGAGAACTGCCACCAGTAAACCTGTTCTTTGAGTAACCTATGCTGCCAATTCTCACCTCTTGGGTGCTTGGCCCACTGTTGGCGCTCTACACCCTCCTGTTTGTGCTGCGCATCTTTCTGTCGTGGTATCCGCAACTGGATACTTCTCGGTTGCCCTACTCGCTGGTGGTCGGCCTGACGGAGTTTCTGTTGCGCCCGACCCGCCGCCTGATCCCGCCGCTGGGAGGTGTGGACATGGCCCCTGTGGTTTGGGTGGGCCTGGTTACCCTGTTGCGGGAGGTGTTGCTGGGGCAGCAGGGGCTGCTGACAATGGCCCTGCACTGAGAGCGTTTTTGCCAACCATCTCTCATCGACTCTGCAAAATTGGGATCCGCTCGCCGAGGCTCTGGAAAGGCTGGCCCTCGGCGCCTTCTCGGAGCTCCTCCTGTCTCTGTCGCAGTTGCCGGATCAGCTCCGGCACCACCTGGTAGAGATCCCCGACAATGCCGTAGTGGGCAAATTTGAAGATAGGAGCGGCGCTGTCTTTGTTGATGGCAATGATCGTCTGGGATTTGTCCATGCCCACGCGATGTTGAATGGCCCCAGAAATGCCGCAGGCGATGTAGAGCTGGGGGCGGACGGTCTTGCCGGTTTGGCCCACCTGGTGGGCATAGGGGATCCACCCAGAATCCACGGCCTTGCGGGAGGAGCCGACAGCGCTGTTGGGAAAACAAGCGGCCAACTCCTTCAACAGCTCAAATCCCTCTGGGGATCCCAGCCCGTAGCCGCCGGAAACGATCACCTTGGCGCGGGTGAGATCTACCGCCTGGGACAGGTTGCGCACCGTTTCCACAATCTGCAGGCGCAGATCGCCGGGATCCAAGTTGACCGGCACCGGGATCACTTCCCCCTGGCGGGATCTGTCCCAGGGCAGGGGCACCATCACCCCTGGTCGTACTGTGGCCATTTGCGGGTTTTTCCAGGGGCCAAGGATGCGAGCCTTGAGAGATTCGCCGAAGCTGGGCCGGATGGCATAAAGGCAGTCGGGGAAGAGGCCGGACTTGCTGGGATCTTTGCTGTTGGTGTACTCGAAGGGGCCAATGTCCAGCTCGGTGCAGTCAGCGGTCAGGCCGGTCTCCAGGTGGGCGGCCAAGCGGGGGGCCAGATCTCGCCCGGTGGTGGTGGATCCCAGCAGGATGGTGTGGGGTGGTTGGGGCCAGCTTTTGATCAAGTCCGTGATCACCCGGCGGTAGGGCAAGGTGCGGTATTCGGCCAACTCGGGGTGATCGGCGATGAAGACTTGATCTGCCCCGTGACCGATCAGGATCGAGGGCAAATGGGCAATGTTGTGTCCAAGCACAAGAGCGCTCAAGGTGGCTCCCAGCTTATCGGCCAGCCGCCGCCCGGCCCCCAACAACTCTAAGCCAATGGGCTGCAGTTCCCCGTTCACCTGCTCGGCGAAGACCACTATCCGCTTGCGATCCATAAAACTGTGACTCCTAGGTTGAGATCGGGATTGAATCGGGTCGAGGGCAATCTTGGGTGTTGCAATTGCGACGAGGTCAGCAGAGTCTTTCTGAGTTAACTTTTCACTGCCCAAAACCGGGAGCTTTCGCCAGCTAGCCACCCTGGGATCGATAGATGAGACGATGAGGATTGAAAGGTGATGGAGATAAGAATTGGCCAGAGGGATGCAAGGCAGAAGATCTAGGAAGTTGCCGCGTAGCGGGAGAGGTCAACGGCCTGGGTCAGTTGGTTGACCAGTTGGGGGACGGATTGTCCCTGAAAGACCTGACAGTTGCCGCCAATTTCCCCCACTTTTTCGGTGGCAGCCACGATGGTTGGGGATCCCTTGAGACCGCAGCGCTCCGGGTCTGCCCCCACATCGTCCAAGTTGAGGATCTGGATTGCCTCGGCCCGTGCCATTTCATCCCGCATTAGCCGCTGCACCCGCTGCACACCCCGTAGAGTGGGGTAGGCCAAACGCCGAGCGGAATTGGCCACCGTGATCAAAACCGGCAGGGGCACCATTACGATTTGGGATCCCCCTTCGATGGCCCGCCGCGCCACCAGGATCCCATCCCGAATCTCGAAGGCTTCGCAATAGGTGACCTGAGGGATCCCCAACCGCTCCGCCAACTGCGGCCCCACCTGGGCCGTATCGCCGTCGGTGGTCTGGAGCCCGCAGAAGATCACATCGGGCCGGCCAGCATAGCGAACCGTCTGGGCCAGAGTATAGGCAGTGGCTAGGGTATCGGAAGCGGCCAAGCGGCGGTCGGTCATCAAAATGCCCCGATCCACCCCGTGGGCAATGGCCTCGTAGAGCACCTCAATGGCCGGGGGTGGCCCCATTGTAATTGCCGTTACCCTTGCCCCGTGTTGCCGTTTGGTTTGCAGAGCTGCTTCCAGTGCATAGCGATCAAAAGGGTTTAACATCCGCTTGGCCTTGGCGCGATCGATCGTGCCGTCACTGTTGATGCCGGCCTTGGCGTTTTGATCGGGAACTTGCTTAATCAGAACAAAAGTTTCCAAGGGCCTAAACTCCCTAGTGATCCCCTCCAGGTTAAAAGGGATCCCTGGGCGCCACACACTTATTCAGCTTTTTTTCGGGATCGGAAAAGCCACCCCGGCATTAAACCCTCATAAGCTGCCTTTCCCAGCACATTGGTTTCCCAAGTTTAAGTAACCTTAAACAAAGTTTGAGATATTTCCTCACTGCTCTGGGTCGCTTGCGGTTCTCCCCTCAAGAGAAATTTGGGCTCCCTCCTGTGAACAGGACAAGCTTTGGGAATATCTCGCTTGGATGACAGAGCCAATCGCGACAGCGGGCCGTAGGCCTTTGAGCTACGTCTCTCACCGGTCATCGAGAAAAGTTGACCAGCTGGCAGGAAGGGCTAGCTGTCTGCAAAAGTCAACAGACAGAGGCCTCAAAGTTGGTACCGGATCATCCAGATCAGCCGATCATCCGCTCGGATTTTGGGGGAAGCAGGCTGTTGTCAAACACTTTCTTCAAAGGGGGCTTGCTAGACAAGCCAAAGCCATCCACCACCTGAGCAATTGAGGTTTCCATACGCGCGGGCACCACATCCCCCAAGCCAATTTCTCGCACCTCATCGGTAACAAACAGGCGCGGCATGGCCAGGGCGAGGCGCAATTTCTCAGTTGCCATATCCAGCACCTGCCCCTCGGCTTTGGCTTTGTCCAGAAGGGCCAACATGTTGCCATCGGTGTCGCGGATGGTGTCTTGCCAACCCTTAACATACGCCCGCAAAAAAGCTTTGAGCTGCTCCGGTTTTTCCTGCAGCAATTGCACACGAGTGATGAGCGCATTGCCGTACAGCTCAAGGCCATAGTCGTTGTAAAGGAAAGCCGTGATGTCCTCCAAGCTGACGCCGCCCCGCACCAGATTGGGCATGGCCGAGGTCATAAAGCCGCTGATGGCATCCACCCGACCTTGGATGAGGAAAGGTTCGCGCAACTGCGGCTCCATAGTTACCCACTCCACCGAGCCCGGATCGATGCCGACTTGCTTGGCAAAGACCGGCCAGAGCCGACGCGGCGCATCCCCTGCCGGTGCTCCTAGCTTCTTGCCCGCCAGTTGGGCCGGCTCCCCAATGCCCTTATCTTTCAAGGTGTAGATGCCAAAGGGAGAGCGATTGAAGTGGACATAAATCGCTACCAAGGGCACGTCCGGATTTTTGGCATTGAACTCGATCATGGAGTAGGGATCCCCTTCCCCCAGGTCGTACTGGCCAGCGGCAATCTTGGTGATGGAATCGGCGGAGCCATAGCCGCGCTCGTAGGTGACCTCCAGCCCCTCTTCGGCGAAGTAGCCCTTCAAGATCGCCGTTACAAGGGGGGTATCCATCGAAGAGGGCAACCAAGAGAGGGTAAACTTCAGGGGCGTCAGTCCCTGGGAAACCAGAAGCGGCCCGCGGCTCTGAGCCCTCGCCTTTAGCCCTCCAACGGCAACCCAAGAGGCAGCCGCAGCAGCAGATTGAAGGAATTGACGACGCGACGATTTCGGGATGGACATACTAGTAAACTCCACAGCAGCTGTCTCAGCAGAAATCCGCAAGCGGGAAGGCGAGCATTACCGCCAAACAACTTAGCAAAGCAGAGTTAAACTTTTGTATTCGGTGATACTTTGTACCCAAAAGCTTGGCCTAAAGCTCTGTCCCGTCAATTTGTCAGAGCCATCTTCGCAAAGCAGGCGAGCAAAAGCAAAGTTTGGCTGGAGGAGCATCTATTCTTTTGTCAGATTTTGTCAGAGCCGGTTGGCTGTCGATATGATGATGCTTTTACTGCCCCAGGCATCCCTGGAACCTCTCTCGACGTCTGCCGACACGAACAGCCATGGCCACTCAACCCGTATCCACCTCGCTGATTCGGTTTCTCACCGCCGCCGTAGCCGAGAGCATTCGACGGGCCTCAGAGGCGGGGCAACTGGGATCCCTGGCTCCCCCACAAGCCGCAGCCATTGCCCCCGTGATCCAGATCCCCAGCGACCCTCGCTACGGCGATTACGCCTGTCCCACCCCCCTGGGCATGGCCAAGCTCTGCCGCCTAGCACCGGCCCAGATCGCCCAAACCCTGCAAAAACACTTGGATCTGCCGGACATCGAAACTCAGGTGGCGGGAGGAGGGTATCTCAACTTCCGGCTGGGGGATCCCTTTTTGGCCAAGCGCTTGCAAGAGCTGCTGCATCTGGGAGAAAACTTCGGCAAAACAGCCATTCCCCATCCTGAGCGCATTCTGCTGGAGTTTGTCTCCGCCAACCCGACGGGGCCTTTGCACGTCGGCCATGGGCGCTGGGCTGCCGTTGGCTCTACGTTGGCCAACTTGCTGCACTGGACGGGCCACCAGGTGGAGCGGGAGTTTTACATCAACGATGCCGGCAACCAGATGCGGCTCTTGGGCCAGTCTCTGGAGGTGCGGGTGCGGCAACTGCAGGGGGAAGACATCGCTTTGCCGGAAGATGCCTATCACGGCACCTACTTGATCGAGATGGCCCAACGTCTCTTGGAGCAGGTGAAAGCCGGGATCCGCCCTCTGCCCACCACCCTAGAGGAGTACACCGATTTTGCCTATGGGGAAATGCTGGCCTGGCAAAAGCAGACCCTGCAACAACTACGCACCGAGTTTGATCACTGGTTTAGCGAGCGCCGCCTGCACACCCCCGATCCCCAGACAGGCCTGAGCGCCATCCAGCAAGCTTTGCAGGAGCTGCAAGAGCGCGGCTTTCTCTACAAAGCCAAAGCGCCGCGGGGTGAGGATCCCAAGCCAGGGGCCGAAGAGGCCGTCTATTTCAAAACCCAAGAATTTGGCGACGACAAGGATCGGGTGGTGCAAAAGGCCGATGGTTCGTTCACTTATCTAGCCGCCGATATTGCCTACCACCGGGATAAAGTGCAGCGGGGATATCACCGGCTGATCAACATTCTTGGCTCGGATCACCATGGCTATATCGGCCGCTTAAAGGCGGCGGTGGGTGCCTTCAGCCCAGATGTCAAGCTGGAAATCTTGATTGGACAATTTGTCAAATTGTTCAAAACCGACCCGCAAACCGGTGAGAAAACCGAAGTGCGCATGTCCAAGCGCACCGGCAACTTTGTCTCACTCAATGACCTGATCGAAGATCCAGAAATTGGCGTGGGGGTCGATGCAGCCCGCTGGTTTTTGCTTAGCAGCAGCATGGACAGCCCCATCAACTTCGATTTGGATTTGGCCGTCAAGCAAACTTTCGATAACCCGGTCGTGTATGTTCACTACAGCCATGCCCGCTGTTGCACTCTGCTGCGGCGGCTACAGGAAGAAGAAAAGGTTGAACTGACCAACAAAGTCCCTTTGACGGAGCAACAAAAACTGCCCTACAAAGAGCCAGAAGAGCGGGCCCTGCTGCTGCGCTTGTTGGCCTTGCCGGATGAGCTGATCGCCGCTGCCGAAGAGCGCGCTCCCCACAAGATCATCCGCTATGCAGAAGCCATCGCCGCCGATTTCAACAAGTTTTACGACAACTGCCGTATTTTGCCGCTCTTGAAAGAGGATCCCCTTTTGGCCCAAGCCCGCATCCAATTGGTGCAGGCCACGCAGCAGGTTTTGTTTAACGTCCTCACCGGCATTCTCGGCCTGAGCGCGCCGGAGTCTATGTGATTTACGAAGGAGTGCCGTAAGGCCCCCAGCTCACGCTCTGGGCGGAAGCCAGCTATAGCGGTCGCGAGTAGGTCAATTGCAATAAACCGTTCCACAACGCATAGTCATTTATCTCACCGTCAAGGTGAAACAAACGACCGGTTGCTTCCTGCTAAGGCCTCTGGCCCGCTAGCGCGATCAGTTGAAATAGATGGTAATAAAAACCACGACTGCTATCAGCCCCTTTGATTCCGGTAACGCCGATCCCCGTCTCGATGAGGGAGAGGAGATAGGGCTCAAGCGCCTAAGTTTCGACTCTGTGGGCGCGCAAGAGCAAGTTGGTTCCCAAGTCCTCTTGGGCTGCCCAAAAGGCGCAAATCCACCACGAAACCTCGTCTTGGCGATAAATGCCACAGGTGAAAGGATAAGGTTGCAAAATATTCGCCATCTGCGCTAAGGCCGGAACTTCCGCCATGTAGTCGGCCCACACTTGGGGATCCAAGGCTTCGTAGGTGAAATCGGAAGGAAAGAATGTGCAACTGGATTCCAGGCTGGGCCGGTTGGTCAGCAACAATTGAGCAGGATCTGAGGATTCACAGCCCAAGCGATCCCCGATCTGAAAGGTCAGTTGAAACAGGCGGTTAATCAGATCAAATTGCTCAGGGCTCATAAGTTCAGAATTCCTAACTTTCAGATTGGGATGGGCGTTAGAGTTGACAGGTGCGACGGCTGCGCTCCAGCTCCGGCTCGATCCAGGAGAGGGCGAAGTGACTCACACAGGGCAACTGCGGGAAGCGGCGGGCCAGCTCTGCTGTTTGGGTTTCCAGGCTGGGGCGTTGCCGCTGGGCTTGTCCCCATAGACCGGCAATGGCCGGGCAGACAAAGGTTTGGGGAGAGGCCACAGCCAGGACCTGCTCCACCTGCTGCGCCACACAGGAGCTATCCTCGCACTTGGCATAGGCCATTGGGTGCCATTCCATACCCGGATCAAAGCGGTCCCAGGGTTGCAGACGAGCGTCAAACCCTTCTCCTACTGCTTGGTTGCCTTCTGGGAAGAAGACAGCCCCCACCGGGATCCCCAGCCTCTGGGCGGGTTGGGCGGCCTGCTGTAGATAATCGAGAACGCCGTAGCGGGCAAACTCGACGCTCAGCTGCCAAAGCTGCTGCTGCCAACGTTCTTGGCGAACGGCGGCGCTGGGGGTGGGGGAAGGGGCAGGAGTTGGTGCTGCTGCCTCAGAACTGGAATCCGCCGGTTTCTCCAGACTCTCTGGTAAATCTTTTGCAGAGGAAAGCTGATCCCCCTGCCAATTCCTGCTGGCCATGTCTTGGGCAGCCCAGTCCAGTAACTCTGGGGAAAGCGCCCATTTCTCGGTCGGGCTGGGCCAGGGATCCCCTGGCTGCCGCCACCTGGGCTCTTCGGCATAGGTGGCATCCAGATGGAGAACATCTGCCACTGCAATGTAGCCCTGGCTTAGGTAGCGCTCCAGCAATGCCCGACCCGCCGGGTTTTCTGCCAAATCGAGGTAGGCTTTCCGAGCGGCCTCTCCATGAATCCACAAGTCTCGGACGGTGGCTGCCACGCTGGATCCCCCTGAGCCACGCGGATAGCGAATGTAGTCGAAAAGGATCCCATCTGGCTGTCGCTGTAGAATGCGGCGGACCAACTCGGCAAAATCCCGCCGTGCCAGGGGATGAAAGGGATCCACAAATACCTCGCCAGGACTGCCCAGGTCTTCCGAAAGGGCTGTAGCGGGATCCAAGACGGTGGTGATGCCGCGACCGTTGCGGGCCAGGGCCACCTGTCGATCGGGCCGTTGTCCGTAGCTGTAACCGAAATTGAGGGAAAACACCCAAGCATAAGCAGACAAACCGCGGCGTCGCGCCGCCTTCAGAGCCAGATCCAACAAGTCGGCGTTGGGCTGTAAGCTGGGCCAGATCCCCCCTGCGCCATCCGGCAAAATAGAGCGGCCATCGTAAAAGGTCTCGATAAAGACGCGGTTGTAGCCCAGGTTTACCACTTGGTCGAACACCTGATCCAACACGCCCGGATTGGCATCACAGGGATGCAGACGTACCCAGATGGCCTGGATCTGGGGCCAGCGTTGGCTGCGGCAGGCAATCAAGGCGGCACGATGCTCGTCCAAAATCTGCGCGTATTCGGCCCAGGCGACATCTGACCGGTTGGCCTGTTGGCGCAGTTGAGACTTGCGGGCCACTTCCGCAGGCGGTTGCTGACAGAAGGCATTGAGCAGGGATCCCGCCGGTTCCTGGCTGCCCTGAAGCCGAGAACCAGAGCCCGGGAAAAGAAAACGGCCCGGCCCCAGAAATTGGGCATGGGCTGCGATCCCCCATCCCAGCAATATCAGTGCGCCCAGCACACCCGCAAGCCAGCGGATCCCTTGGTTTTTCGGCAGTCTCAGCACCCTCAACCTCCACCGAGAATGGCCCCGATCGTACTCTTCTCCTGCCCAGAGAGCGGCTATTGGAAAAAAACAGCCGCCTGTGCCCAGACCGGCGCAATCCCTTGGCCAATCCCTATAGTTATTTCAATCTAGATTGAGACACCTTCTCAGCGCTCTGCGCCGCTTCTACAGCCACCTCTAATCCCTCTCCATCGGGGAGAGGGGAGTTGGGGAGTAGTGCAACAGAAATGTTTCATTCCTGTTTAGAATGACTAGACCTCCGATCCCAGTGGCAGGGGTTTGCTCTTCGGTTTTGCCCCTTTCGCCACTGTGACCGTTAGCCAGGTTCTCCTAGGGATCTCGCCAAAAGGCATAGATTAGCGCTTATGATTTAGTAGTAAACCTTTAGCTTTTCTTGATTGTCCATGAAGGCCATTACCCTGCATCAACTGCAAATCTTCGAGGTTGCCGCCCGCCACCTGAGCTTTACCCGCGCTGCCGAAGAGCTCTACCTGACCCAACCCACGATTTCCATGCAGATCAAGCAATTGAGCAAAGCTGTAGGGTTGCCGCTGTTTGAACAGGTGGGCAAGCGGCTGTATCTCACCGAAGCGGGGCGAGCTTTACACCAAACCTGCGAGAAGATTTTTGAACAATTGAATCAATTCGAGATGACCCTTGCCGACCTGAAGGGGTTAAAGCAGGGACGGCTGAGCATTGGAGTGGTCACCACTGCCAAATACTTTATTCCCCGTCTTCTGGGGCCATTTTGTCAGCAGTATCCCGGCATCGACGTAGCTCTCAAGGTGATCAACCGCCAGCAGGTTTTGGAGCGGATGAGCAACAACATGGACGATCTCTACGTGATGGGGATGCCGCCAGAAGATCTGGACGTGGTGGCGCAACCTTTTCTGGAAAATCCCTTGGTGGTGATGGCCCCCATTCATCATCCGCTGGTGGGCCAAAAGGGGATCCCTCTGGCGCGGATTGCCCAAGAACCTTTTTTAGCCCGTGAACCCGGCTCCGGCACCCGCATGGCTGTAGAGCGGCTTTTTGAGAAGCATAACCTAAAGCTCAACATTCGCATGGAGATAGGCAGCAGCGAAGCTATCCGCCAAGGCATTGTGGGTGGATTGGGCATTTCGGTTTTGTCTCAGCATGTGTTGGCCTTGGGGGGGTGGCAGCATCATCTGGCTATTTTGGATGTGGAAGAGTTTCCCATTCGGGGGTTCTGGCATTTGGTCTATTTGCGCTCTAAACGTCTTTCGGTGGTGGCCAAAGCTTTTGCCGACTTTCTTCTTTCCCAGGTTTCTCAAATGGAGCTGGACTTTGTGGCTAAAGAGCAGCACAAATCCAATTCAAATCCCAATCCTGAACTGTTTTCTGGCAAAGAGGCTGAAGCACAGCCGAGAGCTCTTGTCGCAACCCCCGGATCCCCTCAAAGTCGTGAGTGAACAATACTCGCAAAAACCCCAGGTAAGCCCGCGCCCACTCGTCTTCCGGATCCAGCTCGACGATCTGTTGAAAATGCAACTGAGCTGCTTCTGGTTGTAACAGCGCCGCCAACATCAAGCCCAGTTGGTAGTGGCTTTGGATTTGCTGGCTCGGTTGGCCTTGGGCAGCAGCCTGTTGCCATTCCCTCTCCAGCAATTGCCGAGCCAAGACGCGATCTGGATCTGTTAAAAAAGTCGGGTATTGCAGGGTTGTCCAGGCATTGAGATAAAGGGAGAGGGCCTGCAGATCCCCAGCGGCAGCAGCTCTGGCCGCCTCGCGGAGAGGAAACAAGGGATCCGTTACAAGGGGGGATCCCTCCTTCGGGAAGCTCGACAGGGATCCTCTCCAGGATTGGTGTAGGGAATGGCGGATCCCTTTGGGCGACTGCCATTCCAGGTGGAGAAGGCCACCTCTTGGGAAGTCGGTTGTGGGCAGCGTCAAGATCTCTTCCACCAGCCAGCCGCCTGTTGAGTTGAGCTGCAGGCGATTCTGCCCCAGCACCCAGGCCCGCTTCTCCAAAACCCGTCCTTGCCCATCTTCCAGCCGCGCCCAAACCAGCGTCTGGGCCAAGTTCTGAGCTGGGCCTTGCCAGCGCAACTTCCAGGCCGGGATCCCCAGCTCCAACAGCGTCTCAACCTCCACCAGCTCCACCTCCCCAGCTTCCAGAGGCCACTTCTGCACCGTCACTCTTGGCATGCGAGGGAAGTAGGTGTGCAGCCGACCCACCGTAGGCAACTCCACCGCCGGATCTTGTCGCCAGTCTGGGCTGCTGCGCAGGTGCTGCCGGATCTGCTCCTTAGTCGGGCCATAAGGGCCAATAATTCCCTGTTCCCCTTCGGCATCCACAAACCCATCCAGCAAGGATAGCTCCAGCTCCGGCCAGGGGGTTTGCCCAGCAGCGCGGAATGTAACCGGCCAGCGCTGAAGAGCCGCCAAGTAGGTGAGGGTTTCGGAAGAGATCAGCTCTGTGTTGGGGAGAACCCCCAGCGTGGTGGTCAAACCTGGCTGGATCAAGGATTGGATCCACTGGGTCAGCTCCTGCGTGGGGTGCTTCCCCTGCCAGCGCATCTGGATCCCCGTCCACAGAGGGGCCACCCCTGGGGTGAGGGGCCGACCCAAATTGGCCAAGGCCAAGCAGCCCAGAACTAGCCCTGCACAGACTCCCCTTTGCAAAGCCCACGCACCCCAGCGTTCCTCCAACCACCGGCAAGCCTTTTGGATCCCGCCTGCTGATAACACGGCCAAGAGGGGCAGCAAAGGTAGGGTGAAGCGCACATCTTTGATGTCCACCAGGGTGTAGAGAAGGTAGCCCGAACCGTAGGTGGCCCACAAGACTGCCTCTCGCCTGTCCAGGGATCCCCACAACGTCAGCAGCGGCAACCCACACAAAAAAGGGCTCATCTGCAGGGGCAAAAGGCGCAAGTAGGCAGTCCACCAGCACAGGGATCCCGCTGGGCAAGTGATGTAGTAGTGGGCAGTCTCGGCGTAAGCCCAGCCATTGCTGAGCACAAACAGCCAATTGGCCCCATACCAGGGCCAGCACAAAAGCAGCATCACACCCATCCCCAAGGCCAAGTGGGCCAGCCGCGCCGGCCAAGGGATCCCTTTCCACCACCCCACCGCTTTCCCAGAGCGCCAGAGGGCCTGACCTGCAACTCCCACCAAAGGCAGCAGCAAAAACAGCACCCCTGTCCACTTGGTGAGCAGCACCGCCGCCACCCCCGCCCCCACCCCCACCGCCCCCCACCAGGAAGGCTTCTCCCCATAGGCCCACAGCGCCCAAAACGCCAGCGTCACCGCCACCACCAGCGGCAACTCCAACATGTACACGTGGGCCAAAGCCGTGATCCCCGGATAGAGGAGCACCAACGCCGCCGCCAGCCAGCCCACTTCCCAGGAGCGATAGACCCGCTGTCCCAGCCGCTGCGTTGCCAGAACCAGCACCCCCAGCAACCCCAAGTTGAGCAACTGCCCGTCCGCCCGGCTGAACGGATGTAGAACTGCCAAGGGGATCCCCAGCCAATAGGCCAAAGGGGGGTAGCGCTGGTTCAAATGCAAAAACTGCTGCCCCCACAGCCCATCCCAGCGAAACCGCTGCAGGTGAAGCCCAAACGCCTGCGCCTGCAACAAATGCTGCGCCTCATCCCAGGCTGGCGGCAAGGGATCCGTCCAATTCCAGATCACCAGCAGCAGCAGGGCCACCATCCCCAGCCCGGCCCACCACCGCAGGCAAGGGATCCCTGTCTGCCGCATCATCCTCTCTCCTCAGCTGTCCCGCCGAGATTCAGCAAACATTTGGGTGCCACCTGGCCTTGCCCCCCAGAGCTAAACTCAACCTGTGTCATTCTCAGCGCTCCTCCCATAGACCGAGAGCTTCAGCATCCCATGATCGCTCCATCTGCCGGCCCAGAAGGGGTTTGGATCCTTGCGGATCAACTCCACCCACAGCAATCCGCCCTCGCTTCCCTCTCGACCCTATCCCCAGACCGAGTTCCCGTCATTCTCATCGAATCTCACCGGTGGGCCAGCTCCCGCAACCACCATCAGCAGAAATTGGTGCTGGTCTGGTCGGCCATGCGTCACTTTGCCCAAGAACTGCAACAGCGGGGCTACCCGGTCACCTACGTGGAAGCCGACAGCTATGCCGAGCCCCTGCAAACCTGGGCCAAGCAACATCAACTGCAGCAGATCCGCCTCATGCAGCCAGCTGATATTCCCATCCGGGAGGAGGTGGAAAATCTGAGATCCACCCTCCCCTGCCCCCTCTTGGTTGTGGAAAACAACCACTTCCTCTGGAGTACTCGTCAATTTATCGACTGGGCCTCAGGTCGCAAGCGCCTGCTCCTGGAAGACTTTTACCGCGAAGGGCGCAAACGCTTTCGCATTCTCATGGACGGCCCCAAGCCCCTGGGGGGGCGCTGGAACTACGACCGGGAGAACCGCCATCCTCCCAAACCGGGAATGCGCTATCCTCGGCCCCTCACCTTTTCCCCCGATGCCATTACCCAGGCTGTCATCGCAAAAGTTAGGCAACACTACGGCCATCACTTCGGATCCTTAGAAGGATTTGGCTGGGCCGTCACCCGCGCCCAAGCCCTGCAAGTGCTTGATCATTTCATTCACGAGCGCCTGCCCCACTTCGGCCCCTGGCAAGACGCCATGCAAGCCGGGGAAGACTTCCTTTTCCACTCGCTGCTTTCTCCCTACCTCAACTTGGGCCTGCTCACCCCCCACGAAGTCATCGCTGCCGTCGAACAAGCCTACCATCGCGGCGGGATCCCCCTGTCCTCCGCCGAAGGCTTCATCCGACAAATCCTGGGCTGGCGAGAGTACATGCGCGGCTTCTACGAATACCAAATGCCCAACGGCTATGCCCAGAAGAACTTTTTTGACCACCGCCGACCCCTGCCCCACTTCTTCTGGACCGGCGACACCGACATGGCCTGTCTGCAGCACACCCTGGATCAGATTCGCCGTCATGGTTATGCCCACCACATCCAGCGGCTAATGGTGCTCAGCAATTTCGCCCTCATCAGTGGCATTCAGCCCCAGGCAGTAGAAGCGTGGTTTCAGGATGTGTTTATCGACAGCTACGACTGGGTGATGCAGCCCAACGTCATCGGCATGGGCCTTTTTGCCGATGGGGGCATGCTCTCCACCAAACCCTATGCCGCCTCCGCTCAGTACATCCGCAAAATGAGTGACTACTGCCGCCATTGCCGCTACAATCCCAGCGAAAAGGTTGGCAAACAAGCCTGCCCCATCAATACGTTGTATTGGGACTTCCTGTTGCGTCAGCGATCCCTCTTAGCCCCCTTGGGCAGAATGAAATGGGTATTGATCCATTTGGATCGCATGGAACCGGAGCTGAAGGCCCAGATCCAGGCGCAAGCCGCTGCTTGGTGGGATCCCTTGCAATCTGCACTCGACGAACAGAGTCCATCTCATTTGCAATCTGTCTAAGCACCAGAAGATTAAGCATCCGGTAAAATTGAGGCACCCTCCTACCCACCTGTCGCTTTGTAAGGACTGCAAGCCATGAAATGTCCCCGCTGCAGCAAACAAGAAATCCGAGTTTTGGAATCTCGTTCGGCAGAAGGTGGCCAGAGTGTGCGGCGGCGGCGAGAATGCATGTCCTGTGGCTACCGCTTCACCACCTATGAGCGCATCGAGTTCATGCCCATCATGGTCATTAAACGGGATGGATCCCGCGAAAGTTTCAACCGCAACAAGATCCTGCAAGGGGTGATGCGTGCCTGCCAAAAAACCCCCGTCACCGTCAGACAGATGGAAGAGCTGGTCAATGAGATCGAAGAAAAACTGCAATTGGAAGATGCCCAAGAGGTAACCAGCCTGCGCATCGGCGAGATGGTGCTGGAGCGCCTGCAACACCTAAGTGAGGTGGCCTACGTGCGCTTTGCCTCCGTTTATCGCCAGTTTCAGGGTATAAAAGACTTTGTCAATGAGCTGGAACAGTTGGAACCACCTCTGCGACGGGATCTGGAGCGGCTGCTGCGGGACTCCTCTGCCTCAGATTCCGAATCTTCAGGCTCCCCGGACTTGGTGGGGGAGTATTCGTGACGTGGGAACGACAGCGCAAGCCGGCCCTCCCTGGAAGCAGCGGGGAAATGACGCTTGTGGGCGGGAAAAATTGCTGTGAAGAGATCGCCCATTCCAAAGGCTTAGCGGTATGCTTGGGGTAGCAATCGCGGCTTACACTAAAGCTAGAGCTGCACGCCTTTAGATTGCCGGTGTTCAGCACTATCCTTGGAGATCCCTGATATCTTGGATCCCTCTGTGTCAAGCTGTTCCAGCCCCCCGTCCTTCCGAGTCGATCCCAATTTATGCAATACGATTTTCGGGGTTCTAACCCCTCTGGCGCTCGCAACAGCAACGGTAACCCCGGTGGTTTGCCCCGCAGTGGCTTTCGCTCCCCTGCCGCAATGGAGACCGGGCCAGGGGTGGTGCCAATTCAGGTGTATCAACAAGTGGCCGAAGAGTTGGAGTCTGCCCGTCAGCAGGTAAGCCTGCTCTCCTCCGAAAACCAGCGCCTGCGTGCTCTGCATCAGCAGTTGTCCGGAGAGATCGCTGCCATCACCCAAGAGTTCCAGGGGCAATTGGGCCACACCCTGAAGCGCCTGCAGCAAATCAGCCTACGGCTTGCTGACGCAAATGGCCAGGCTGCCCAAGTTGCTGCAGCTTCTGAAGCCTCTTTCCAACAGAACAGCCCGACTGCCAATCCCGGCCAACCGGAAGCCCCTCCCAGCTACGATTTTTTGAATCGCCTCAAGCGCCGACAGGCCCGCAACGAGACCCCCTCCTTCTCATCCAACGGCTTTGTCCCGTCCTCCTTTGATTCCCTTCGCCACCCTTCCACCCACACCTCTGCCGAGCCCTACCCCCGCACTGGCTACCAGGTTCCTTCCCTGGACGAGTTGATGCAGGATATGAGCGGCCCGGATCCCTATCTCGGTGAAGCAGACTCCTCGGCCTATTCCGCCGGCATTTATCAGCGGGTACGGGAGCAACATCACGGATCCCAGGGCTCTGCCGTACTTTGGATGGCCGCTGCAGTCGTCTTAGTCATTGGATCGTTTGGGTTGGGATTTGTAGCCGTACAGCCGTTTTTGCGCAACAACCCACCGCCCGTGCAAGCACCCTGAGAGCTATTCACAGGATGCTCCAAAAGCCCGCTGGCGGGGTTAGGATGCCCCCAATGCGCTCCGCACCACTGACGAATGACCAGGGGTTATATCTGTGATCCAGGCTGTCGCTGCTCCTCTGACGCCTAACACATTCTTCGAGCATATGCCCGGACGAGGGCCGCTTTGAGCTGTGCAATAGAGTCACGGTCAAAATGCAGCCCACAGGTTCTCACAAGCAGGTGGCGAGCTTTTTGGCATAGCGGTTAGCGGTGCCCACGCGCAAATCCAGCAAGATCAAATCCGCTTTTTTGCCCACCTCCAAGCTGCCGATTTCCCCTTCCAGACCCAGACAGGCGGCACTGCCTTGTGTAGCCATCCACAAAGCCTGTTGCGCCGGCAGAGCAGCTCCATCCCCCGATCCCAACCGCTGCAGAAACACCGCCAACCGCATCTCCTCGATTCGATTTCTTCAGCCCCCACATGCACACAGTGGGCGGCCAAGGTCTGATCCCCGGCGAGTTTCCGCCAAGTGGGTGTGCAGCCCCACTCCATACCTTTGGGCTAGAGCGGATCCCTGGACAAAACTCTCAGGATGGCCAGAATAAGGAGCATGGAACCTGACCCAGATGTAAATTTGCCCCTCCCCGCGTCCATGCCAAACCTGGATCAAAGCCTCCGTGTCCGCCAGGGATTCTCCCACTCCCCTCGGTTCGTCGATCACCTGTGGGCTGAGGATCCCTCGTAACCCCGACTGCAAGCTCACTGCTGCTGCTAGATGTCGATAGATGCCAAGAGTAACTACGAATAGGGATCGTGAAGTTGGATTACATCCCCCCCTCTCCCATGCCGTACACGAAGACCGCTCTTGCAGAACGAGCCAACTGGTGTAGAGCAGGTAACATGGCAAGCTAATGGTCGACAAAACTGTTACCTCACTAGCTTGCCTTCACCCAATGGTGTCAGCTTTCAGGTAGAGAGGCTTGACGGAAGCCAACCCCCCTATTGATTGGGTTCCTCTTGATTGGGTTAGGGTGGTGGGCCTGGCACCGAGCTAGGTTGCCAGCAGGTCGCCCTGCCAGTAGGTTCGCCGCTGATGCGTTTCACGTCCGAGTT